>NZ_JBFUDR010000026.1:0-35226 GCF_056404615.1 Massilia sp. P2_C2
GCGTGGCATCGACCAGGCCGACTGGCAGGTCTTCAACCGCACAGGCATCGGGCACCTCATCTCCATTTCCGGGCTGCACATCACGATGATCGCGGGCCTCGCCGCCTGGGCCGTGTCCGCGCTGTGGCGCCGCTCGTTCTTCACCGACGCGCGCCTGCCGCTGCGGCTACCCGCGCAGAAGGCCGCGGCGCTGGCCGGGGCATGCGTCGCGCTGTTGTACGTGCTTCTGGCCGGCTTCGGCGTGCCCGCGCAGCGTACCCTGTACATGCTGGCCGTCGTCGCGGTAGCCCTGTGGACGGGACGGTTGCCGGCCGTGTCGCACGTGCTGTGCACGGCGCTCGGGGTGGTCGTGCTGCTCGACCCATGGGCCGTGCTGTGGCCGGGCTTCTGGCTGTCGTTCGGCGCGGTGGCCGTGATCCTGTTCGCGGGACACGGCCGGATCGGGCCACCACCGTCCGGGCCGCGCGGCGCGCTGTTGCTGGCCGGGCGTACGCAATGGGCCGTCACGGCCGGACTGGTCCCGCTGACGCTCCTGCTGTTCGGACAGGTTTCGCTGGTCAGTCCACTCGCGAACGCGGTGGCGATCCCGCTCGTGAGCTTCGTCGTGACGCCGCTCGCGCTGGGCGGCAGCCTCATGCCGGGCCCGCCGGGCGACTGGCTGCTGCTCGTTGCGCATTGGGTCGTCGAGCTGCTTGCCTGGCTGCTGCGTCACATGGCGGCGTGGCCCGGCGCCGTGTGGCGGGCGCCGGCGCCGCAGCCCTGGCTATTCGTGCTGGGCCTCGCCGGCACGCTGTGGATGCTGATGCCGCGCGGCTGGCCCCATCGCTGGGCAGGCGCGGTGGCGCTGCTGCCGATGCTGCTGCAACTGCCCGACCATCCGCGTGAAGGGGCTTTCCGCGTGACGGCATTTGACGTCGGACAAGGCATGGCGCTGCTCGTCGAGACGACACGGCACCGTCTGCTGTACGACACCGGTCCCGCGTACGCACCGGGCGCCGACGGTGGCAGCCGCGTGATTTTGCCGTACCTGCGCATGCAGGGCATCGCGACGCTCGACGGCCTCGTGATCAGCCACAGCGACACCGACCACACGGGCGGCGCGCTCGCGCTGCTGGAGGGTGTCGAGGTCGGCTGGCTCGCGTCCTCGCTGCCGGCCGGCCATCCGGCCGTGCGTGCGGCGCACCGGCATGTGCGCTGCGCCGCCGGCCAGCATTGGGAATGGGACGGCATCACGTTCGACGTGCTGCACCCGCTCGCCGCGAGCTATGACGATGCGGGCCTGAAGGCCAATGCGCGCAGTTGCACGCTCAGGATCAGCAATGGTACCCGGACCGTGCTGCTGGCCGGCGACATCGAGGCGGCGCAGGAAGCGGCTCTGCTCGCGCGCGCGCCCGGACGCCTGCGCGCGGACGTGCTGCTGGCGCCGCACCATGGCAGCGGCACGTCGTCCACGTCCGATTTTTTGCGGGCGGTGCAGCCCGGGATCGCGATCTTCCAGGTGGGCTGGCACAACCGCTACCGCCATCCCAAGCCGGAGGTCTATGAACGCTATGGCGCGCTGGGCGTGGAACGGCTGCGGACGGACGAGGCGGGCGCGCTGGCGCTGGATGTCGATGCGGCCGTCGGCTGGAGCGCGTACCGTACGGCGCACGCGCGCTACTGGTACGGGCGCTAACCTGTCAGGCCGCGCGCGGCAGCGTGATCGTCATGCGCAGGCCACCTTCCGCGCGATTGGCCGCGGCGATGCGCCCGCCGTGCGTCTCGACGACGCGCTTGGCGATGGCGAGGCCGAGGCCGTGTCCATCGACATTGTTGCGGGTGGGGTTGGAGCGGAAGAACGGTTCGAACACGTCGCCCAGGTGTTCCAGCGCGATGCCGGGGCCCTGGTCGAGGACTTCGATGTGGACAAGCTCGCCGTCCGGATGCACACACACGTCCACGCGGCCGCCCGCGCCGTGCTTGACGGCGTTGCGGACGATGTTCTCGACGGCGCTCCACAACAGGTCCGGCACGCCGCGCACGGTCACCGGTTCCGGTGCGTCGACCTCGACCTGGGCGCCGGCCTCGAAACGGGCGTCGTCGGCGATCTGGTCGACCATCTCGACGAGGTCGAGGCATTCCGTCGGCGGCAGCGCGGTCGCGGCTTCGAGGCGCGACAGCGTCAGGAGCTCGCCGACGAGGCGGTCCATGCGCACGCTTTCGCGCTCGATGCGTTCCAGCGACGCCTGCAGGCGGTCCGGACGCTGGTGCGCGAGGCCGATCGCAGCCTGCAGGCGCGCCAGCGGCGAGCGCAATTCGTGCGAGACGTCGTGCAGCAGGCGGCGCTGGCCTTCCATCAGGGTGCGCAGCTGGGCGGCCATGCGGTCGAAGTCGTGGCCCAGTTCCGCCAGTTCGTCGCCGATCAGCCGGGGTGCGGGCGCGGCATGGTCGAATTTCGGCGCCAGGTCGCCGGCCGCGGCGGCGTCGAAGGCACGCTGCAGTGCGCGGATCGGGCGCGAAAAATACCAGGCGAGGAGGGCGGCGAACAGCAGGCTCGCCAGGGTGGCGGCGACGATCGGCAGCCAGTGGCCGACGTGGCGACTGAATTCCGGCGGCAGGCCGGACCAGCCGCCGGGACCACCCGGACCACCCGGGCCGCCATCCATGCGCGGGCCGGGACCGGACTGGCCGCCGCCAGGCCCGGGCGGGCGCAGGCCAGGACCTTCCATGCCCGGCATGTGCCACGCGCGCGAGGCGAATGCGAGGTAGTGACGGCCGTCCGCACCGGTCAGCCGCGTCACGGCGTGCGTGGGCCCCTCTCCATGCAGGCTGCGCTCGACTTCCTCGCGCAGTTTCGCGGACACGGGCCGCCCGAGCAACTCGTGGCCCTGTTCGTCGAGCACGTACAAATGCATGCGGCGGCTCGTGGCGGCCAGGTCGCGCAGGGCGTCGATGCCGCCGTGCTTCAGCGTGGCCGCCGCCGCGTCCAGCATGATCGTCGCGGGCGGACTCGCGTCGAGCGTCGGCTCGCCGTTGCGCTGGCGCGTCTGGTCGCGCAACCAGACAGCGCCGCCGATGCCGATCGTGGCGGCCACCTGGGCCAGCAGGATGGACAGGAAGAACTTCCAGAACAGCCGGCCCATTGCTATTCGCGGATCAGCTGGTAGCCGAGACGGTAGACGGTCTGCAGGCAGGAGCGCCCGTCGGACAGCGTGCCCAGCTTGTGGCGCAGGCTGGACAGGTGGACGTCGATGTTGCGGTCGAAGCGGGCCAACGGACGGCCCAGTCCCTGTTCGGACAAGTCGTTCTTGCTGACTGGACGGCCGGCGTTGCGGGCCAGGACTTCGAGCAGGTTGAATTCGGTACTGGTCAGCTCCAGCGGCTGGCTATCCCAAGTGGCGCGGCGCTGTTCCGGCAACATCGTCAGCTTGCCCACGGTGAGCGTGATGCCGGGGCCCTCGTTCGGCGAGCCCTGCGTGCGGCGCAGGATGGCGCGCACGCGCGCCGTCAGTTCACGCGGCGTGCAGGGCTTCGTGACGTAGTCGTCGGCGCCCAGCTCGAGGCCGAGGATGCGGTCGGCGTCGTCGCCGCGGCCCGTCAGCATGAGGATGGGCATGCGGCTGGCGGCGCGGATGCGGCGCAGCGTCTCGATGCCGTTCATGCGCGGCATCATCACGTCGAGGATGGCGATGGCGTACTGGCCGGACAGGGCTTCGCGCGCGCCGGTCTCGCCGTCGTGGGCGCATCCGACACGGAAGCCTTCCTGTTCCAGGTATTCGCTGAACATGCCGACCAGTTCGGTGTCGTCGTCGATAAGCAGGACTTGGTTCATGGTCGCATCTTAGCGCAGCGCGTCTGTGCCGGCCACGACCGCCGCGTCCTCTTTACCCGGTTTTACATGGGGATAACACGCTTTAACACGGAGAAATTCGAGAATGGCATCTCCAAACGACAAAGGAGGACAGACCATGAAATTCACCAGTTTTTCCGCCGCGGCCGCGCTGCTTGCCGCCTGCCTCGCCATCCCCTGCGTCACGCCGGCGTTCGCGGCCGGTCAGGCGGATGCGCCGCCGGCCGCCGGCCAGGGCGTGCCGGACGGTGGGCACGGGCGCGGACCGGGCGGGCCCGGCCCCGACTGGCACCATTTCGGCGGACACGGACCCGGCGTGCCCGGTCCGGACATGCCCTTCGGACGGATGCACGGCCTGAAGCTCAGCGAAGCGCAGCAGGACAAGCTGTTCGCCATCATGCACGCCCAGGCGCCGCAACGCCGCGAGCACGAGAAGGCGATCCGCAAGGCCCATGAGGCCCTGCGCGAACTGGGGCACGCCGACAGGTTCGACGACGCGAAGGCCGCCGCACTGTCGCACGACCTGGGCCAGGCCGTGGCGGCCGAAGCGCTGCTGCAGGCGCGCACGGCAGCGCAGGCACTGGCGGTGCTGACGCCGGAACAGCGCGAACAGCTGCGCCAGCGCCACCAGCACGGACCGTGGCAGCACGGGCGTGACGGCGCCCAGCAGCAGGACGGGCAGCCGGACCGCCGCTGAGCCGGCCCGTAAGGCGGCACATGGCGCCGTCGCGAGGCGGCGCGATGTGTAGGGTTTTCCTTCTAAACCCGTGGACGTAATGACATTACAATGGCCGTCGTTCCGACTACGCGCAGCCGCGTCATGCCTCCGATGTCCAAGCCTTTATTGCATTTCACCCACGGGAACAGTTATCCGGCCGGATCCTACGGCCGGCTGCTGGACGAGCTGCGCCGCGATTTCGACGTCCACACGACGGACATGCTGGGCCACGATCCGCGCTATCCCGTCGTCGACAGCTGGCATACGCTGATCGACGAACTGATCGCCCGGCTGGAGGCGCATGGCCGTCCGGCGATCCTCGTCGGACATTCGCTGGGCGGCGCGGTCAGCATGCTGGCCGCGCATCGGCGGCCGGACCTCGCGCGCTGCGTCGTGATGCTGGATTCGCCCGTCGTCGCGGGTTGGCGGGCGCGCGTGCTGCAGGTCGTGAAGGCACTGGGCCTCGGCCGCCGGCTGTCCCCGGGCGGTGTCGCGGCACGCCGGCGCAACGTCTGGCCGTCGCGCGCGGAGGCCTATGCCCACTTCAGCGCCAAGCCCATGTTCCAGGCGTGGGCGCCGGGCGCGCTGGACGACTACCTCGACCACGGCCTCGTACCGCATCCCGACGGCGTGGCTTTGCGGTTCGACCGCGAGGTCGAGGCGGCCATCTACAGTACGCTGCCGCACGACATGGACCGGGTGCTRCGCACGCCTTTCCCCGTGCCGGTCGGCTTCATCGCGGGTACGGATTCCGCCGAACTGCGCCAGGCCGGCCTGGGCGCCACGCACCGGCTCGTGGGCGATAACTTCGTGACCATCGAAGGCACGCACCTGTACCCGATGGAAAAGCCGCAGCTGACGGCACAGTTGACGCGCGAGATGATCGCCCGGCTGCTGGGGCAGGCCGAAAAAGCCGGGCGCCCGGCGCAGCTTTTCGCGTAAAATTGCGGGATTCATATCCCCCTATTTGGAAAAGAAGCCCAGCGATGAGTATCAAGAGCGACAAATGGATACGCCGGATGGCGGAACAACACGGCATGATCGAACCGTTCTCGCCGAATCAGGTGCGCGAGACGGACGGCCGCAAGATMATTTCGTGGGGCACGTCTTCGTACGGCTATGACATCCGCTGCGCCAACGAATTCAAGGTGTTCACGAACATCAACAGCACGATCGTCGACCCGAAGAACTTCGACTCGAACTCGTTCGTCGACGTGAAGAGCGACGTCTGCATCATCCCGCCGAACTCGTTCGCGCTGGCGCGTACGATCGAATACTTCAAGATCCCGCGCAACGTGTTGACCGTTTGCCTGGGCAAGTCGACGTATGCCCGCTGCGGCATCATCGTCAACGTGACGCCGTTCGAGCCGGAATGGGAAGGCTATGTGACCTTGGAATTCTCGAACACGACGCCGCTGCCCGCGAAGATCTATGCCGGCGAAGGGTGCGCGCAGGTGCTGTTCTTCGAGAGCGACGAGGTTTGCGAGACGTCGTACAAGGACCGTGGCGGCAAGTACCAGGGGCAGCATGGGGTGACGTTGCCCAAGGCCTGATCGGGTCGAAACGTAACAAAGGAGGCTCGGCCTCCTTTTTTTTACGCCTTCGTTGTGCGCGGGCGTTACGCGTGGGCACGGGGTGCCCACCCTACAGCGCTACGGCCGGCCTTGCATCGTTTGGTGGGCTCCCCGAGCCCACCAAACGCATCCCGATCAGTCCTGCTTCACGCAGTCCACGAAGTACCCCAGCTTCCCATCGATCTCGCGCTTGACGAGCCCATGCACGTCCGTCTCGAAGCCCGGGAAGCGCTCGTTGAAGTCGCGCGCGAAGCGCAGGTAGTCGACGATGGTCTTGTTGAAGCGCTCGCCCGGAATCAGCAGCGGGATGCCCGGCGGATAAGGCGTCAGCAGGATCGCGGTGATGCGGCCTTCCAGTTCCTCGATCGCCACGCGCTCGATCTCGCGGTGCGCCATCTTGGCGAAGGCGTCCGACGGTTTCATCGCGGGGATCATGTCCGACAAATACATCTCGGTGGTCAGGCGGGCGACGTCGCGCGATTTATAAAAGTCGTGGATCTGCTGGCACAGGTCGCGCAGGCCCCACGATTCGTAGCGTGGGTTCGCCGCCGTGAATTCCGGCATGATGCGCCACATCGGCTGGTTGCGGTCGTAGTCGTCCTTGAACTGCTGCAGGGCGGTGACGAGCGTGTTCCAGCGGCCCTTCGTGATGCCGATCGTGAACATGATGAAGAACGAGTACAGGCCGCATTTCTCGATGATCACGCCGTGTTCGGCCAGGTATTTCGTGACGATGGATGCGGGGATGCCGGTGTCGCCGAACGAGCCGTCCAGCGACAGGCCCGGCGTGACCACGGTCGCCTTGATCGGGTCGAGCATGTTGAAGCCTTCGGCGAGCTTGCCGAAGCCGTGCCAGTCGTCTTCCGCGTGGATCATCCAGTCGGCCTGCGTGCCGATGCCTTCCTCGCTCGTGACCTGCGGGCCCCACACCTTGAACCACCAGTCGGCCCCCCAGTCCTCGTCGACCTTCTGCATCGCGCGGCGGAAGTCCAGCGCTTCGTAGATCGATTCCTCGACGAGGGCAGTGCCGCCCGGTGCTTCCATCATCGCGGCGGCCACGTCGCACGAGGCGATGATCGAATACTGCGGCGACGTCGACGTGTGCATCAGGTACGCCTCGTTGAACGCGTCCTGGTCCAGTGCCACGGTCTCGGATTCGCGCACGAGCACCTGCGAAGCCTGCGACAGGCCCGCGAGCAGCTTGTGCGTGGACTGCGTCGAGAAGATCATCGACTGCTTGGCGCGCGGGCGGTCGCGGCCGATCGCGTGCATGTTGCGGTAGAAGTCGTGGAACGTGGCGTGCGGCAGCCACGCTTCGTCGAAGTGCAGGGTGTCGATCTCGCCGTCCAGCAGTTCGCGCAGCGTCTCGACGTTGTACACGACGCCGTCGTACGTGGATTGCGTGATCGTCAGGATGCGCGGCTTCTTGTTTTTCGCTTCACGCGCGAACGGGTTCGCTTCGATCTTCCTGCGGATCGATTCGGGCGAGAACTCTTCCAGCGGGATCGGGCCGATGATGCCGAGGTTGTTCCGGGTCGGCATCAGGAACACGGGGATCGCGCCGCACATGATGATCGAGTGCAGGATCGACTTATGGCAGTTGCGGTCGACGACGACGATGTCGCCCGGCGCCACGGTCGAATGCCATACCATCTTGTTCGACGTCGACGTGCCGTTGGTGACGAAGTAGCAGTGGTCGGCGTTGTAGATGCGCGCGGCGTTGCGCTCGGACTTCGCGACCGGACCCGTGTGGTCCAGCAGCTGGCCCAGTTCCTCGACGGCGTTGCAGACGTCGGCGCGCAGCATGTTCTCGCCGAAGAACTGGTGGAACATCTGGCCGATCGGCGACTTCAGGAAGGCCACGCCGCCCGAGTGGCCGGGGCAGTGCCAGGAATACGAGCCGTCGTTGGCGTAGTTGACGAGCGCGCGGAAGAACGGCGGTGCCAGGCTGTCCAGGTAGGCTTTCGCTTCGCGGATGATGTGGCGCGCGACGAATTCCGGCGTGTCCTCGAACATGTGGATGAAGCCGTGCAGCTCCTTCAGGATGTCGTTCGGGATGTGGCGGCTCGTGCGGGTCTCGCCGTAGATGTAGATCGGGATGTCCGAGTTCTTGTGGCGGATCTCCTGCACGAACGCGCGCAGGCCGGACAGGGCGAAGTTGGTTTCCTCGATGGTGCCGCCGCCGAATTCCTCGTCGTCGATCGACAGCACGAAGGCCGAGGCGCGCGACTGCTGCTGGGCGAACTGCGACAGGTCGCCATAGCTCGTCAGGCCCAGCACTTCCATGCCTTCTTTCTCCATCGCGGCCGCGAGCGCGCGAATGCCGAGACCGGAGGTGTTCTCGGAACGGAAATCCTCGTCAATGATGACGATTGGGAAACGAAATTTCATGGACAGCTCCAAAGCGAAGCGCCGTGCGCGCCGCCTCACGGGAAGTGCAGGGCGGCCGGGCACGGCACCGGAAAAATGAAGATGCGGATTTTCGCAGAAATTGCGTGGTCCCGTGCAAATTTTTTACTAGGTTAGCTACACGGGAAAGATTGTGGCGCACTCTTGTTTAATGCCCGTGACGGGATACCACACCTTTGGACACGCATGTACCGGGCGTAGGGTGGGCGGCCTCCGCCCACGCGTACGTTTGCGGGACGCTGACGTCCTCGTGGGCACGGGGTGCCCACCCTACAAATGCCCATGACCGAACGGGAAACGTCAATGCGCGCCCGTCAATGCACCGATCGGGTCGACGTGGAACCACGCGAACGCGCCCAGCGCGAAGCCGATGACGGCAACGACGTACGTGACCGACAGCAGCCAGCGGCGCCGCGTCAGCAGGGTGATCGCGGCCAGCGAGATGGCGATCTGTTCGGCCGTCGTCGCCAGCGCCCACTGGTGATGGGTGTGCAGCGCGTGTTCCGACTTCTCGTTCCACTCGTCCGACTGCTTGTCGAGCTTTTCCGCTTCCTTGCGGTTGCTCGCCTTGTCGGCGTCGTAGCGGGCGGCTTGCGCCTTGTACTTTTCCTGGTCGGTGCCCGGCAGCGCGGCCGCGAATTCGGCGATGTTCTGTTTGATCGACTTGGCCTGGTAGTAGTTCCACGCATCGGCCGCGGCGGTCTTGGCGATGGCCGCGTTGTTCTTGTACAGCGCGGCCTCGTTCTGCGTCGCGCCGCCGAGGTAGCCGAACAGCGCGCCGACGGTCGCCAGCACGGCCGTCATCACCGCGATATTGTTCGAGAAGGAGTCGCTGCCGTGCTGGGCAGCGTGTTCGACCGCGTGATCGTGCGGTCCATGCACATGAAAACCGTGTTCGGACATGTTGTTACTTGATCTTGTCGTAGGTGACGATGGCGTAGTCGACGCCGGCCGTCGGTGAGTGCAGGGGCTCGTTCGACACGGCCGCCCAGCGCGCGGCATCGATCTCCGGGAAGAACGTGTCGCAGCGGTAGACCCTGGCGATGTGCGTGACGATCAGGCGGTCGGCCACGTCCAGCGCCTCGGCGAAGATCTGGGCGCCGCCGATGATGCTGGCCGGGTCGTCGCCGACGAGTGCGACGGCATCCTGCAGCGAGTGCACGACGTCGACGCCGTCGTGGCGCCAGCCGGTATTGCGCGTGACGACGATGTTGCGGCGGCCAGGCAGCGGGCGGCCGATCGATTCGAACGTCTTGCGGCCCATGATGATCGGGTGGCCCAGGGTCACGCGCTTGAAGTGCGCGAGGTCTTCCGGCAGGTGCCAGGGCAGCGTGTTGTCGACGCCGATGCCGCGGTTGGCATCCATGGCGACGACGAGGGACAGGTGCTTCGCCATCAGTCTCTCCTTACACGGCGACGGGCGCCTTGATGGCCGGATGCGGATCGTAACCGGCGATCTCGAAGTCCTCGAACCGGTAGTCGAACAGCGAGTCGGGCTTGCGCTTGATGACCAGCTGCGGCAGCGGGCGTTCGTCGCGCGACAGCTGCAGCTGGACCTGTTCCATGTGGTTCGAATACAGGTGGCAGTCGCCGCCGGTCCAGACGAAGTCGCCCACGTCGAGGCCGGCCTGCTGGGCCATCATGTGCGTGAGCAGGGCGTACGACGCGATGTTGAACGGCACGCCGAGGAAGATGTCGGCGCTGCGCTGGTACAGCTGGCACGACAGCTTGCCGTCCGCGACGTAGAACTGGAACAGCGCGTGGCACGGCGGCAGCTTCATCTTCGGCACGTCGGCCACGTTCCACGCGGAGACGATCATGCGGCGCGAGTCCGGGTTGTGCCTGATCTGGTCCAGCACCTGGCTGATCTGGTCGATGTGTTCGCCCGACGGCGTGGGCCAGCTGCGCCACTGGTAACCGTAGATGGGACCGAGTTCGCCGTTGGCGTCGGCCCACTCGTCCCAGATGGAGACGCCGTTGTCCTTCAGGTATTGGACATTGGTGGAGCCGGCCAGGAACCAGATCAGTTCATGGATGATCGATTTCAGGTGCAGCTTCTTGGTGGTCACCAGCGGGAATCCGTCCTGCAGGTCGAAGCGCATCTGGTAGCCGAACACGGAGCGGGTGCCGGTGCCGGTGCGGTCGGTTTTGACCGCGCCATGGTCCAGCACATGGCGCATCAGGTCGAGGTATTGACGCATCGGTGTGGGTCGCAATGAAAGATTGAAAACCCGCGCATTTTACCGCATCGCGGCGCGGGCCATCATGCGATCTTTACATCGTCCGCATTACCGCCGCGGCCAGCAGCGCGACGGCTTCGCGCACGCGCCCATCCGGTGTGCCCTCCAGGTTGTCGCCCACGTAGAGCTCGAAGAACGACGTGTCCGGCAGCATGCCGTGGCTGACGCGGTTGAACGGCCAGATGCCATGGTCGCGCGCCAGTTCGCGGCGGATCTCGAGCGCGCGCTCGCGGCTCACGGGCATGTGGATGTGCAGCATGTTCGCCTGCGGCCGTGCCGGATTCACGCGCAGCACGGGATGGTCGCGCAATACCTCGAACAGGAATTGCGTGCGCTGGAAGCAGGCCGGCATGGCGGCCACGCGCTGTTCGAACTGCATGGCGGCGGCGACCACGTACGGGGTACGGTGGATGACATTGCCGCCCTGGCGCTTGAACCATTCCGCCGCTTCCGCGACGAATTCGCGGCGGCCGGCCAGCATCGCGCCACCGAGGCCGCCGATGCCCTTGTACAGCGAGGTGTAGACGGTATCGAAGCCGGCCGCGATCTCGGCCACCGGGCGGCCATAGCCGGCCGCCGCTTCCCACAGGCGCGCGCCGTCCATGTGCAGGTGGATGTCCCGCGCGCGGCAATGCGTCTTGATGGCCTGCAGCGCGTCCCAGTCCGACAACTGGCCGCCGATCTCGCGCATGGGGATTTCCAGCGCGACGGCGGACAACCGGTCGGGGACGCCCACGATGTCGGCTGCCGTCCAGGGGCGAAACGGGTCGCCGACGCGCAGTGCGTCGAAATGGCCCAGCAGCTGGTAGTTGGAACGCTCGTGGACGAGGATGTGCGCCGTCGGATGCAGGGCCACCGGTGCGCGGCCGCGCGCGTTCGCGGCGAGGCGCAGCGTCGTCACTTGCGCCAGGGTGCCGCTGATGCAGAACACCGCGGCTTCCATGCCGAGCAGGTCGGCCACGCGCCGTTCGAAGTCCTGGATCAGCGTGCCGTCGCCATACGTGTCGTGGGCGACGCCATGCGCCTCGCACCACGCGGCCATCGCGGCGAACATCTCGGCCGGGGTGCGGGCGCGGTGGCCGGGGAGGACGGTGGTGCAGCGGGCGAGCAGTTCGGTATCGGTCAATCCGGACTCCGGGGAATGAAGGGTCGAGCTACTCTACACTGTCCGTCAGTATTGCGCGAGCGCCGGGCGCGCCGGGTCCAGGCCGAGGCTGTGCTGCTGGTCCAGCTTGAACAGGCGCACGGCGCGTGCCAGCTGGTCGGCCTGTTCCTGCATCGCCTGCGCGGCGGCGCTGGCCTCTTCGACGAGGGCGGCGTTCTGCTGGGTCACCTGGTCCATTTCGCCGATCGAACGGTTGACGTGCTCGATGCCCGTGCTCTGCGCGGCGTTCGCCGTGCTGATGCGGGACATGATGGCCGTGACTTTTTCCGCGCTCGCCAGCACCTCGTTCATCGTCACGCCCGCTTCCTGCACGATGCGGCTGCCGGCGTCCACTTCTGCAGTCGATGCGACGATCAGGGACTTGATCTCCTTCGCGGCGGCGGCGCTGCGCTGCGCGAGGTTGCGCACCTCGGTCGCGACGACGGCGAAGCCGCGGCCCTGTTCGCCGGCGCGCGCCGCTTCGACGGCCGCATTCAGCGCCAGGATGTTGGTCTGGAACGCGATGCCGTCGATGACGCCGATGATGTCGCCGATCTTGCCGGACGACGCCTTGATCGTGTCCATCGTGTCGATCACCTGGCGCACCATGCGGCCGCCTTCCTGYGCGACCATCGACGTGTTGACGGCCAGCTGGTTCGCCTCGTGGGTGTCGCCGGCGTTGCGGCGCACGGTTTCCGTCAGGTCCTGCATCGAGTTCGCGGTCGAGGCGAGATTGGCGGCCTGCTGCTCGGTGCGCGAGCACAGGTCCAGGTTGCCGCTCGAGATCTCGCCGGATGCGTTGGCGATCTGCTCGGCGCCGTGACGCACCTGGCCCACGACGGACGACAGGCTGGCGCTGATATTGTTCATGGCCTCGGCCAGCAGGCCGATCTCGTCCTTGCGGTCGACGTCCATGCGCACGGTCAGGTCGCCCTCGGCGATGCGCACGGCGGCGTCGCGTGCATTCTTCAGAGGCAGGGTGACGGCGCGCTTCATCACGGTGTGCAGGATCGCGGCGAAGATCGCCAACGCAACCAGGCCGACGACGATGTAGTAGTTGCGCAGGTGCGCGGCCTCCTTCGTGATCTCGTCCTCGTAGGTGCCGCCGGCGATCAGCCAGTTCCAGTCCTTGAACAGCGTGTAGGCGGCGACCTTCGTGCGCGGGCTGGTCTCGCCCGCTTCCGCGTTCTGCCACGGATACGTGATCAGGCCATGCTTCGTTTCCAGCATCTCCTTGATGAATTCGCGGCCGCTGGCGTCGCGGCTGCCGAGGATGTTCTTGCCTTCCTTGACCGGGTGGACGATCAGGTTGCCGTAGGTCTTGCCGGGCGTTGCGTCCAGCACGAAGTAATAGCCGGTGTCGCCGACCTTCATCTTCTTGATGCGGTCGCGCAGCGCCGCGATGTTGGCTTCGACGTCGAGGCCGATGTACAGGATGCCGATCACCTTGCCCGACGCATCGCGGACCGGTTCATAGTCCGTCATGAACTGCTTGCCGAACAGCTTGACGAGGCCGACGTACGGCTTGCCGGCGCGGATCGCGGCATAGGCGGGGCTCGCATGGTCGAGGATCGTGCCGACGGCGCGCTCGCCGTTTTCCTTCTTGACCGAGGTGCTGACGCGCACGAAGTCGTCGCCGCTCGCGGCGAAGATCGTCGCGTTGCCGCCGGTCTGGCGGGTGAAGCGGTCGGGCAGCGCGAAGTCCAGGTTCAGCGGCTTGCCGCCGGCCTTCAACGTGGGCACCTGCTTGTCGCCGACGGTCACCATCGTGCCCGTGTCGAGCGTGAACTCGCCGTCGATATCGCTGGCGAAGATGCGGCTGTAGCTCGCGGCCTGGCTTTTCATGACGCTGTCGAACATTTCGACCGCGTTCACGACGCTTTGCAGTTCGGATTCGACGCTGGCGACGGAGCGCGTGTGCAGCATCGAGGACGTGGTCCAGGTGATGGTCAGGACGAGGCCAGCGAGGATGGCGCTCACCAGGGCGAACGTGAATGCGGTGATCTTGGCGCCGACGGTCCAGTTGGCGCCGCCGAGGGATTTTTTGTTCATGGAGACTAGGGAAGGGCTGACGTTGCGATATGGTACGCTAGGTATCCGTATGGAAACAAAAACGGGTCGTGTTTTCGATGCCTCCGTACAACAGATGGCTTGTCTGCATGGCATGATTCGCCATGAAACCGCTTTTTTCCTTGTCTCGCTGTCAAGTCAATGCGCGACCTGCACGTTGTGAAATTGCAAAGCCGCGAGGTTCGCATAGATACCGCCCAGCGCGACCAGCGACGCATGGGTGCCCGTCTCGACGATGCGGCCGTCTTCCATCACGATGATGCGGTCGGCGCGCTGCACGGTGGCCAGGCGGTGCGCGATGATCAACGTGGTGCGGCCCACCATCGCCGCCTCCAGCGCGCGCTGCACGAGGCGTTCCGATTCCGCGTCGAGGGCGCTCGTCGCCTCGTCCAGCAGCAGCAGGGGCGGGTTTTTCAGCAGGGCGCGCGCGATCGCGATGCGCTGGCGCTGGCCGCCGGACAGGCGCACGCCACGCTCGCCCAGGTAGGATTGGTAACCCTCAGGCAGGCGTTCGATGAATTCGTGCGCGGCGGCCAGCTTCGCCGCGGCGATCGCTTCGGCGTCCGTCGCGTCGGCGCGGCCGTAGCGGATGTTTTCCAGCGCGTTGGCCGAGAAGATCACGGTGTCCTGCGGGACGATCCCGATGGCGTCGCGCAGCACGTGCAGGTCGAGGTCGCGGATGTCGACGCCGTCGAGGCGGATCGCGCCCGCCTGCGGGTCGTAGAAGCGCAGCAGCAGCTGGAACAGCGTGGTCTTGCCGGCGCCCGACGGGCCGACGATGGCGACCGTTTCGCCCGGCTTCACGTCGAGGCCGACGTGGTCCAGCGCGGCGGTCTCCGGGCGCGACGGGTACGAGAACTGCACGTTCGCCAGGTTCAGCGCGGCGCCGCCGGCCGTGCGCGCGGGCAGCGGTTTCGGATGCGCCGGATTGCGGATGCTCGACCCGACCGCCAGCAATTCCATCAGCCGCTCCGTGGCGCCGGCGGCGCGCTGGGCCTCGCCCATCACTTCGGACAGCGCGCCGATGGCGCCCGAGACGATCGAGGCGTACAGGATGAACTGGCCCAGGTCGCCGCCCGTCATGCTGCCTTCCAGCACGGCGTGCGCACCCAGCCACAGCACGAACACGATGGCGCCGAACACGAGGGCGATGGCCAGCATCGTCAGGATCGCGCGGGCGCGGATGCGCCGCATCGCCGTCGTGAACGCGCCTTCGACGGAGGCGCCGAAACGCCGCGCCTCGATCTGTTCGTGGGTGAACGCCTGCACGGTCGGCATGGCGTTGAGGATCTCGCCCGCCAGTGCCGACGCGTCGGCGATGCGATCCTGGGAATCGCGCGACAGCTTGCGCACGCGCCGGCCGAACAGGACGATCGGCACGACGACCAGCACCAGCAGGCCGAGGATGATCGAGGTCAGCTTCGCGCTCGTCACGAACAGCATCGCGAGGCCGCCGGTGAACAGCAGCGTGTTGCGCAGCGCGAGCGAGATGCTGGTCCCGACGACGGTCTGGATGAGGGTCGTGTCCGTCGTCAGGCGCGACAGCACTTCGCCCGTGCGCGTCGTCTCGAAGAATTCCGGGCTCTGTTCGACGACGTGGCGGTAGACGGCGCTGCGGATGTCGGCCGTCACGCGCTCGCCCAGCCACGACACCGTGTAGTAGCGCGCGGCCGTCGCGACCGCGAGCACGGCGGCCACGCCGAACAGCGCCAGGAAGGTAGTGTTCACGCTCGCCGCGCTGGCCAGGCCTCCCTTTGCACCGAAGCCGTGGTCGATCATCTGCTTGAACGCATAGGGAATCGCCAACGTGGCGCCGGCCGCGACGATGAGGGCGATGCCGGCGAGCAGGAATTGYCGGCGATAGGGACGCAGGAACGGCAGCAGGCCTTTCAGGGCCGCGATAGCACCCTTGCGGGTGGCGGGGGTAATGGAACCGTTGCTCATGTCTCTCGTTCGTTTCGTATCAATCGGAGGGGCGCCTACAGCTTCATGGCCGCCACGTAGCCTGTCAGCTCGAGGTAGCCGCGCCCGGCGGGCCGGCCGTCGCGCTGCACGGTCACGGCGCCTTCCCAGTAGACGGCGCCCGTCGAGCGGCGCGAATCGAGTTCCTGGTCGGGCTGCAGCGGCTCGATGCGCCACTGCGTCGCCCCTAGCGTCAGCAGGGCGGCGACCGGGTAGGCGGCATTCGTGCGGGGCGAGGTCCAGGCTTGCAGCGGCGCGAAGCGCACCTGGCCGGGGCCGTATTGCGTCACGCGGCCGGCACCGTCGCGCCAGGTCGCGTGGGCCCACAGTGTACTACCATCCTTCGCGCGGATCCGGAAGGCCATCAGGGCGCCGCCATCGTCCAGGTTCACGCCGGTCCAGTCCCAGCCGGCCGCGTTCGCGTCCAGCACCTGGCTGGACCATTCGTGGTCGAGCCAGGCGGTGCCGGTGACGGCCTGCTTGCGGCCCGCGTGCATGATGTCGCCGTCGACCTGCAGGTGGGGTTCGCTGTAGTAATAACTCGCGTGGTCCGCCTGCGGTCCCTTTTGCGAATAACCGGCCACGCCCTGCAACAGTACCGGCTGCGTGGGCTCCAGGCGCAGCGTGAACGATAGCTCGCCCGCGCGCACGACGACGCGGTAGCGGCCGTCCGGCTCGCGGCGCATGCTCCAGTCGTCCAGCTTCACGTCGGTCGTGCCGGTGTTCGCGTAGGCGAGGCCGAAGCCGGCACGCGCGCTTTTTTGGTCGTGCACGAGGTGGCCGAGGGTGGGATCGGACAGCGCGGCGTGGCCGATGATCAGCTGCTTCGGCGCGAATGCGCTCGGGTTGGCGGGATCGGTTTCCGTCCGGCTGCGGAAGAACGTGACCTGGAAGCCGAGCGGCTTGCCGTCGGGTGTCTGCAGCCAGCCGGTCGCGTACCACCATTCCGTGCGGTAGTCCGGGTGGGCGCCGTAATCGGCCGGGAAGACCAGCGTGCGGCCGGGCGTCACCGGCGCGAACGCGGGCGGCGCGGCATGCGCGGCGGCGGTCGTGGCGAGCCACAGGATCAGGAGGCGCAGCCAGGCCATCACCAGTCCTCCCGTACGGCGCGCACCGGCCCGCCGGACAACGCATAGCGGCCCGAGACGAGCGCCGTCGCGACGGACGCCGCCACCAGCACCGCGGCCACGCTCGCGAGCAGGGGCCAGGGCAGGTGCAGCTGCATCGTCCAGTGGAACGATTGCGGATTGACGACGTAGACGAGGATCAGGCTGATCACGAGGCCCAGCACGAAGCCCGTCGCCACGCCCAGCGACGTCAGCGCGCCGCCTTCCACGGCCAGGATGCCCAGCACCTGGCGGCGCGTGACGCCCACGTGGCGCAGCATGCCGAACTCCTTCGCGCGCGCCAGCGTCTGCGCGGAAAACGTCGCCGCGACGCCGGACAGGCCGATGGCGATCGCGATCGCCTCGAGCAGGTACGTCACGGCGAAGCTGCGGTCGAAGATCCTGAGGCTCATCGCGCGGATGTCGCCGGGACGCGCCATCTGCAGCACGGGGCCGAACGGCAGCGCGCGTAGCGCCGCCTCGATACGGGCGACGTCGGCGTCCGGCTCGGCCCATAGCGCGGCGTCCGTGACGGTCGCATCGCCGGTCAGCGCGCGATAGTCTTTCCGGCGCACGACGGCGGAACCGGTCTGGTTGGCATAGTCGCGCCACACGCCGGCGATGAAGAAGGCTTGCGGGCGGCCGCCCAGCGGCAGCATCAGCGTGCGGCCGACCTCGAGGTGGTATAAATCCGTCAGTGCTTCCGAGACCCACACGGGCCGCGCGCCCGCCGGCACCGGTGCCGTCGGGCCCACGAGGGCCAGCAGTCGGCCCGGGTCGGCGGCGTCGATGTCGCGCGCCACGAGCACGATGTTTGGCCGGGCCGGGTCGAGCGACAGGGGCCGGGTGCGCAGGAAGGCGCTGCGCGCGACACCAGGCACCCCGGCCAGCGCGGCCTGTTCCGCCGGGCCGAAGCCGCCCGTGTTGCCGCCGCTGCTGCTGCGCACGTACAGGTCGGCCGGCAGGATGTGCAGGATCCAGTCGTCGACGGAGACGCGGAAGCTCGCGACCATGATGCCCATCGCGACCATCAGGCTGAAGCTGGCGAGCACGCCGCCCAATGCGATCGACGCCTGGCCGGGCGCGTTCGCCAGACGCGCCAGGGTGAGCGCCAGCACGGGCGAATGCGCCTCGCGCCGGCGCAGGCCGCGGTCGAGCAGGCGGAACGCGGAGGCGGCCACGCGCGGCATCAGGCCGATGCCGCCCACGAGCAACAGGGCGACGGCGCAGTAGCCGAACAGCGGCAGCCCGAACACGGGCGGCGCGAATGCGCAGGCACCTGCGAGCGCCAGGCACGCGAACGCGGGCCAGACGCGGTTCAGGCGTTCCAGCGCCGTCTCGTCGTTGCCCGACTTGAGGGCAATGGCGGGCCGGGCGCGCGCCGCTTCGAGCGCGGGTGCCGCGCAGCCGAGCAGCGCCACGCCCAGGCCGAGGCCGAAGTAGACGAGGGCGGCGACGGGCGCGAAGTGCACCCGCGGCTTCACGCCGGGGAAGTAGCCGGCGCCGAGGTCGCCGCCGAACAGCGCGAGCGCGGCGGCCGCCAGCGCGTAACCGCCCGCGATGCCCAGCAGGGCGCCCAGCACGCCGAGGCTGGCGCCTTCGAGGAGCACCTGGCGCAGCAGCGCGCGCCGTTCCAGGCCGAGCACGCGCAGCAGCGCGAACTGCCCGCGCCGGCGCAGCACGGACAGCGCCTGCGTGGAAAACACGAGGAAGGCGCCCGTGAACAGCGCGACGAGCGCCAGTACGGTCAGGTTGACGCGGTAGGCGCGACTGAGGTTGTTGCTGCGGCTTTCCTGGTTGGCGTCGCCCGGCCGGCCGACCGCGAAACGGCCGGGGTAATCGCGTTCGAGTTCGGCCGCGAGCCCGCGTTCGAAGCCGGCGCGGTCCACGCCGTCGCGCAGTTTGATATCGATGCGCGACAGCTTGCCGACGAGGCCGAAACGCCATTGCAGCGCGCCGATGTCCATCACGCCGAGTCGCTGCCCGCTGCGCGCACGCAGGACCGGTCCGGCCAAGCGCAGCTTCAGGTCGCGCGTGCCGGCGCGCACGGCAAGCTTGTCGCCGCGCGCCTTGCCCAGCCACGCCTGCGCGGCTGGCGACAGAAATACGGCGTCGTCGGCCAGGATGTCGTAGGGCCGGGATGGATCCGGCACACCCATCAGGTCGGGTGCGATAAAGCCGGCGCGGAAGGCGTCGAGACCGACGATCTTCAATGCGCCGCCGCCATCCGCGCGGGCGGCGTCCACTTCCAGCACGGGAGACGCGAGGGCGACGCCTTCATGCGTGGCGAGGCGCGGATAGACGGCTTCGTCGAACAGCGCCTCGCGCCCCGTCACCTGGATGTCGGCCTGGCCGGAGAGGCTCTGCACGGCCGCGTTGAATTCATTGAACGCGGCGGCGTTGATCAGGTGGATGGCGAAACCCATCGCGACGCCGACGGCGATGGCGACGACGGCCAGCACGGCCCGCATCGGGTGCGCGCGCCATTCGCCGAACAGCAGCCAGCGCGACAGCTGGCTCACGCCGGGCATTCCACGGCCATGGCTTCCTGTGCCCGCTTCACGCGGCGCTGCGCGGCCACGCGGCCGCGGCCCGTCAGGCGCGCCACGTCTTCCGTGGCCCAGCGGTGACGCAGGCGCACCCGCTCGCACTGCTTGCGGTGCGTGGCGGCGGCGCGTCCGGCGTGCGCGTCGGCCCGCGCCGTTCGTTCCTGTTCCTTTTCCCGTGCCATGCGCAGTTTTTCCAGTTCGAGCAAGGTGCGCGCATCGCGCGTGGCGACCGTCTCCGCGCCCTCGGGGCGTATGCCGGCAGGCGGCGGTAGTTCGATGGATTTGCCGCGCGCACAGGGCTGGTCCGCATACGTGGTCTTGCCGTCCTGCGTGCACTTGTAGACGGATTGGGCCGAAGCTTGGGTCAACACGAAGGCGGCCAGCAGGACAGTCAGGCGGATCATGGATGAGGGCTCCCGGTCAGAGGATCTTACCGGGGTTCATGATGCCGAGCGGATCGAGCGCGGCCTTGATGGTACGCATCAGGTTCAGTTCGATCGGGGATTTGTAGCGCGGCAGTTCGTCCCGCTTGAGCGCGCCGATGCCGTGTTCGGCCGAGATCGAGCCGCCATGCGCCGCCACGCTGTCGTGCACGATGCGGTTGACCGCGTCCTGCTGCGCGAGGAAATCGTCGTGCGGGATGCCTTCCGGCGGCGCCACGTTGTAGTGCAGGTTGCCGTCCCCCAGGTGGCCGAAGCAGACGACCTGCACGCCCGGATAAGCCGCCGCCAGGTGCGCATCCGTCGTCTCGATGAAGTCGGCGATGCGCGAGATGGGCACGGAGATGTCGTGCTTGATGTTCTTGCCGGCTGCCGCCTGGGCGAGCGGGATGTGCTCGCGGATGGCCCACAGCGCGCGTGACTGGGCGATCGACGTGGCGACGACGGCGTCCTGGGCGATGCCGTCTTCCAGCGCCCGCTCGATGGCGCGCTCCAGCAGGGCGACGCCGTGCGCTTCCGACTCGTGGCTCGACAACTCCAGCAGCGCATACTGCGGATAGCGTTCGGGGAATGGCCGGGGCAGGTCGGGGAAGTGGGCCGCGACGAGGCGCAGGCTGACGTCGCTCATCAATTCATAGCCCGTCAGCGTGGGGCCGCATTCCGCTTCCACGAGCTTCAGCAGGGCGAGCGCGGCGCGCGGGTTCGCCAGCGCGACGAGCGCCGTGAGCGCCGCCTTCGGCTGCGGAAACAGTTTCAGCACGGCGCCCGTAACGATGCCGAGCGTGCCTTCGGCGCCGACGTACAGGTCGCGCAAGTCGTAGCCGGTGTTGTCCTTGCGCAGGCCGCGCAACGCATCCCAGACCTCGCCCTGCGCGGTGACGACTTCCAGCCCGAGGCAGAGTTCGCGCGTATTCCCGTAGCGCAGCACGCCCGTACCGCCCGCATTGGTCGACAGGTTGCCACCGATGGTGCAGCTGCCCTCGGCCGCCAGCGACAGCGGGAACAGCATGCCGTGGTCGGCGGCCGTGTTCTGGATGTCGCGCAGGACGCAACCGGCGTCCACCGTCATCGTGCGGTTGAACGTATCGACGGCGCGGATGCGGTTCAGGCGCCGCAGCGACAGGACGATTGCGTCCCCGGACGTATCCGGCACGCTGCCCAGCACGAGGCCGGTGCGCCCGCCCTGCGGCACGATGGGAATGCGCAGTTCGGCGCACAGGCGCACGACGGCTGCCGTCTCCGCCGTGTTCGCGGGACGTACGATGGCACGGGCGCGTCCGGTGAACCGGCCGCGCCAGTCGGTCAGGTAGGGCGCCGTGTCGTGCTCGTCGACGAGGACGTTGTCTTTGCCGACGATGGCGCCGCACCGTTCGATAAGGTGATCAGTCATGCGCATCAGTCATGCGGGACTTTGACTTTGTCGAGCAATTCCTTGGCGAGTTTCTGCGCCTGCTTCTTGTAGGGACGCAGGTACAGCACGGCGAACAGGAAGTACGCGCACACGAGCAGCACTTCGCCGAGGGCCATGAGGCGCGAGAGTTCCGCGCGGTCGCTCCAGGCGCGCACGATGCCCTCGACCAGGTAGATCAGGATGACCATCGACGACCATTGCAGCGTGTACAGGTCGCGTTTGAGGACGCCACGCAGCGGCAGCAGCAGCGGCAGGGCCTTGAGGGCCAGCAGCGAGCCGCCGGGGTGCAGCGGGGCGACGAAGATCTCCCAGGCCAGCAGCCACAGGAACAGCAGAATGAGGCTGGTCACCGCCCCGGTATGAAACAACCTTAACGCTTGCATTGCCTATTCCGTCCCCTGCAGTTTCCGGGCCGCCATCGCGAGGCGCCGGCCGAGCGCGATCGCAAGCCGCTTCTCGTCTTCGGTCACCGGGCGGTTGCCGTCCACGCCGGACCAGTGGGTCGCGCCGTAGGGACTGCCGCCGCTGGCGGTGGTCATCAGTTCCGGCTCGGTGTAGGGCAGGCCCATCACCATCATGCCGTGGTGCAGCAGCGGGATCATCATGGACAGCAGCGTCGACTCCTGGCCACCGTGCAGGCTGCCCGTCGACGTGAAGACCGCGGCCGGCTTGCCGGCGAGCGTGCCGGACAGCCATTGCGCGGAAGTGCCATCGAGAAAATACTTCATCGCTGCCGCCATATTGCCAAATCGCGTCGGCGAACCCAGCGCCACCCCGGCGCATTCCGCCAGATCCTCCAGTTCCACGTACGGTGCACCTTCTCGCGGGATGTCGGGTTCGGTCGCTTCGGCCACCGTCGATACCGCGGGGACAGTCCGCAGCCGGGCTTCCAGGCCCGGTACGCTGTCGATGCCCTGGCCGATCAATTCGGCCAGCCGGCGGGTTTTACCATGACGCGAGTAATACAACACGAGGATAATCTGATTGGTTGGGTTCATCGTTGGTATTATAGGGCGCTTTACAAGATGACACGCTCGCGGTAAGCGCATTTTGTCGCGGGCCCGTTAACCTATCGATGCTTTCCAAGACCGTCACCAATCTTTCCC
Source organism: Massilia sp. P2_C2 (assembly GCF_056404615.1). NCBI lineage: Bacteria > Pseudomonadati > Pseudomonadota > Betaproteobacteria > Burkholderiales > Oxalobacteraceae > Massilia > Massilia sp. P2_C2. Next base: position 22,559 of record NZ_JBFUDR010000026.1, read on the forward strand.
GCAGCACGACCGAAATGATCAACACGGGCGTGGACCGGGTGCGCGGGCTGACCTGGAACGAGGCGCGCGACCTCGTGCGCTTCGCGCGCCGCCGCCTGACCGAGGAAAAGCTGCCGCAGGTGGCGGGCAGTCTCACGTTCACGACCACGCTGGCGCTCGTCCCGCTGCTGACGATCGTCCTTGCCATCTTCACGACTTTTCCCATGTTCGGCAAGCTGCGCACGGCCCTGGACAATTATTTCGTGCAGATGCTGATGCCGAAGGCGATCGCGAACACGATTACATCGAACCTGACGCAGTTCGCCAGCAAGGCGACGGGACTGTCGGCCGTCGGCGGTATCGCGCTCGTGTTCACGACCATCGCCATGATCGGCACGATCGAACGCGCCTTCAACCAGATCTGGCGGGTGCCGCGTCCGCGCCCGCTCGTGCAGCGCGTGCTGGTGTACTGGGCGCTCGTCACGCTGGGACCGCTCGCGTTCGGCCTGTCGCTCACGCTGACGTCGCAACTGTTTTCCGCCACCAATGGCCTGATGAGCCTCGTGCCCTTCCTCGGCGCCGTGTTCTATACGGTCGTGTCGGTGGCATTGACGACGGGCGCCTACGCGCTGCTGTACATGACGGTGCCGAACCGCGACGTGGACTGGCGCGACGCGATGTGGGGCGGCCTCGTCGCCGCGATCGCGTTCGAGGTCGCCAAACGCGTGTTCGCCATCTTCATCCGCCAGTTTCCGACCTACGCCATCATCTACGGCGCGCTGGCGGCGTTGCCGCTGTTCCTTGTCTGGATGTATCTCTCGTGGATGATCACGCTGGTGGGGGCGCTGCTGACGGCCGCGCTGCCGATCGTCAAGTACGAACGCTGGTGGTACGAACCCGTGCCGGGCGGCGCCTTCGTCGATGCGATGGCCGTGCTGAAGGTCTTGCAGGGCAGCGGGCGCCTGACGGGCACGGCGATGGTGTCCTGTGCCCAGGTCCGCGCCCATACGCGTATCGGCTACGACGAGATGACGGCCCTGCTGGAACGCATGGAAGGGGCGGGCTGGGTCGGGCGCGTGCAGGCCGGGGCGCTCGTCCCGCTGCGTTGGGGCAAGAGTGCGCGTGCGGGCACGGAGTGCTGGGTCCTGCTCGTCGATCCCCGTTCGATCCGCCTRGCGGACGTCTACCGGCTGTTCGTGTTCGGGGGCATCGTCGGCGACGCGGGGCCGGCGGGCGATGCGGCACCGACGCCGCTGGCGCTGGACACCGCGGCGCTCGCGCGCGAGGTCGAGGCCGCCGTCGAGCGGGGCCTGGACGAGACGCTGGCCGAGCATTTCGAGCGGGTCGGCGGGGCGCCGGGCCGCGGCCTCACCAGCTGAGTTTGCCCGTCAGCATTTGCCAGTACATCACCCAGTCGGCGCAGAACGAATACCACGGGTGGTCGAACGTTGCCGGACGGTTCTTTTCGTAGTAAAAATGTCCGATCCAGGCGCCGCCGTAGCCGGACACGACGGCCAGTACGAGCCACCACGGATTCGGGCTGTCGACGTATTGCACAACGGCCGCGATGGCCGATGTTGTGCCGAGGAAATGCGCGCGCCGGCACAACTTGTTCTCGTGCTGGGTCAGATAATACGGGTAGAACTGCGCGAACTTGTCGTAGCGTACTGCCGCCATGCCCTCTCCTGGTCACGCCGCGCTGCTGGCCGCGGCGCGGCGTTACCCAGTGTAGATCAATTCAGGCCGCGCACGAAGTCCTGCAGCGCAGCGCGCACGTCGTCCGGCCGTTCCGTCATCATGGCATGGCCGCAATCGATGGTCGCGACGCGCGCGTGTGGGATAGCCGCCACGAGCGCCTGGGCCGACCGGGGCGGCGTCATCACGTCGCGCCGGCCCTGGATGAACAACGTCGGGCAGGTGATCGCCGCCGCAGCAACGGCTGCCGCAGCCTTGGCGCCGTTCGCGTACGTGTTGCACGCCACGAAGTCCGTGTGGAACAGTTGCGCCGGGTTGAGTTGCGACAGACGCTGCATCAGCCGGCGCGACGTCCCCGGCACCCAGGCGCCCTGGGGCGTGCCGGGCGCGGCTGGTGCGATGCCCGCGTGCGACCACAGGTTGACCATGTCGATGGCGGCCGCCTCGTCCGTGCGCGCCGTGTCCAGCAGCGCGTCCGCGACCTTCATCGGCCACGTGCTGCCGAGCAGCGCCAGGCCCGGCACGCGGGCGGGCGCCTGGAACGCGGCCTCGAGCGCGATCAGCGAGCCCATGCTGTGGCCCGCCAGCACGGCGCGCTGGACACCGGCTGCGTCCAGCAGGTCGAGCAGCCAGGCGGCCATCTGTTCTACCGTTGCAAGCGCGGGGCCGGCGCTGCGGCCGTGGCCCGGCAGGTCGACGGCGAGTACGCGATGGCCCTGCCCGGCGAACCAGCGTGCCTGGGCGGTCCAGACGGAGTGGTCGTTCTGGGCACCGTGGATGAAGACGATCGCGGCGCGGTCCGGCGCGGGCGTGCCTGACGCGGTATAGGCGTAGGCGGTCTTGCCGTTCACGGCGAAAAGCATGTCAGGCTCCTTTCTGCGCCAGTTTCAGGGCACGGCCGAGATCGGCCCGCAGGTCGTCCGTGTCTTCCAGGCCGATGAACAGTCGGACCGTGTCCGCACCATCGCGCGTGGCGCTGGAGCGGGCGCCGCCGGTGCCGTCGGTCCGGCCGAACACCGTCAGGGCGTCGAGGAGACGGTCGGCCGCCGCCGCTCCACCATGAAGCGCGAACGGGACGACGGCGCCGCAGCCGCGCGGCAGCAGGCGGCGGGCCAGCGCGTGGTCCGCGTGGGCGTCCAGATCGGGATAGTCGACGCGCGCGACGGCCGGATGGGCGGCCAGCGTGGCGGCTACCAGGCGCGCGCCGGCCACGTGGCGGTCCATGCGCAGGGCCAGCGTTTCCAGGCCCTGCAGCATGACGCTTGCCGCGTGCGTGCCGATGGCAGCACCGAAGTCGCGCAGGCCGGCTTCGCGCGCGCGCAGCGCGAAGGCGCCCACCGTCGATTCCTCGGCGAACACGCGGCCGTCGAAGCGTGGATCGGGTTCGCACAGGTCGGCGTAGCGGCCCGTGCGCGCGTGGGCGGCGTGCCAGTCGAACGTGCCGCCGTCGACGAGCAGCCCGCCCGTCGCGCCGGCCTGGCCGGCCAGGAAACCGGCGCCGTGCACGACGAGGTCGGCGCCGTGGTCGAACGGCCTCAGCAGGCATGGCGTCGCCAGCGTGGCGTCGACGAGCAGCGGCAGGTCGTGCGCATGGGCGATCGCGGCCACGGCCGGGATGTCGAGCACGGCATTGCCGAGGGCGTCCCCGACCAGCAGCCGCGTCTCCGGGCGGATGGCGGTCTGCCAGGCAACCGGGTCGCGCGGGTCGACGAACGTGGTCGCGATGCCGCAGCGGCGCAGGCCGTGGGCGAGCAGGGCGTGCGCGTCGGGGCGCAGCGTGCGTGCGGCCACGACGTGGTCGCCGGCGCCGGCCAACGTGGCGGCCGCCAGGTGTAGCGCGGCYTGGCCGCTGGCCGTCGCGATGCCTGCCACGCCACCTTCGAGGGCGGCGACGCGTTCTTCCAGCCGTGCGACGGCCAGGTCTGTGTCATGCGCGCCGGCCGCGACGTGCAGCGCGAGCGTGGTGAAGCCGGGGTAGTTGGGACCGCTCATGGGCTCATCCTGAAAATGAAGACGGCGCATCCTAGCACCCGATAGCGCTAACCGTTACATTTAATCATCATGAACGTGCGGGGTGCACGGTTGCAGGGCATAAAGCTGGATTTTTTGGGGAGCTTGGGCTAGAGTCACCTTATGATATATACAACGCAGCAAGCATCTCCAATCAAGGGGGTCCAAATGAAGGTATCGGAAATCCTGCAGGTCAAGGGTGACATCCTGTATACGGTGTCACCGGACACCGACCTGGCCAACGCCGCCGCCACGATGGCCGAGCGCGACATCGGCTCGCTCGTCGTGATGGAATACGGCGACCTGGTCGGCATGCTGACCTTCCGCGAGGTCATCAAGGCCTTGCATGCGCATGGCGGCTCGCTCGAGACCGCGGGCACCGTGCGCAAGCACATGGACGACAGCCCGATCACCGTCACGCCGGACACCGAAGTCAACGAAGTGCGCCGCATCATGCTGGAAAAGCACGCGCGCTACCTGCCCGTCATGAACGCGCGCACGCTGCTCGGCGTGATCTCGTTCTACGACGTCGCGAAGGCGGTGCTGGAAGCGCAGAGCTTCGAGAACCGCATGCTCAAGGCCTATATCCGCGACTGGCCGGCGGAGCAGATGGCGGAAGATTAATTCCGGGCCACCGACGACGTAGGGTGGACGGCTCGGCCGTCCACGCGTTCAACCCGTGCAGAATTGACCTCACGGTAGGCGTACGTCGCGTGGACGCGTGGACGGGGGCCCCGTCCACCCTACGATGATTCACGCGGCGTGCGTCAGCGCGCCGCTCTCCAGCCATTCGACCAGCGCCTGCGGCGCCAGCGGCCGCGCGAACAGATAACCCTGCGCGAGCGGACACCCGAGCGCCTGCAGGATCTGCGCCTGCCGCTCGTCTTCCACGCCCTCGGCGATGATGGACAGCCCCAGGTTGCGCCCCAGTTCGATGACCATCTCGGCGATGCTGCTGCCGCGCGCCGAGTCCGTGATCTCGGTGACGAACGCGCGGTCGATCTTCAGGCGGTCCACGCACAGACGCTGCAGGTAGGACAGCGACGAAAATCCCGTGCCGAAATCGTCGATGGCGATCGAGACGCCCGTGCGCTTGATCTCGGCCAGGCGCTCGATCAGCAGGTCGGGTTCTTCCATCGCCATCGATTCCGTGATCTCGAGTTCGATCCGTTCCGGTGGCGCGCCCGTGTCGGCCAGGGCCTGGCGCAGCATGTCGATGAAGTGCGGATGGCGGAACTGCACCTGCGAGACGTTGATCGACATCGTGAAATCCACGTGGCCGGCCGCGCGCAGGCGCACGAGCTCGGCGCACGCTTCGCGCAGCACCCACGCACCGATGTCGATGATCAGGCCCGAGTATTCGGCGATGGGGATGAAGCGGTCGGGCGGAATGAAGCGGCCGTCGTCCGTGCGCCAGCGCAGCAGGGCTTCGGCGCCGAACGGGCGCCGCGCCGCCAGTTCGACCTGGGGCTGGTAGGCGAGGAACAGTTCGCCGCGCGCGAAGCCGCCGCGCAGGGCATGCATGAGGCGCACGCGCTCGCGGATCTCCACGCCCATGCTGCGCGAGAAATAGAAATGGCCGCCGCGGCGCTGCATCTTCGCGCGCTTCAACGCGATGTCCGCATCCTTCAGCGCGTCGGCCGCACTGCCTTCGTGGTCGCGCAGGCGCACGAGGCCCAGCGTGGCCGATACCTGCACGTCCTGGCCTTCGATCGAGAACGGCGCCGCGAACAGGTCCTGCAGTGCGGCCGGGTCGATCAGGTCGGCCTGGCCCAGGACGCAGAAGATGTCGCCGCCGATGCGGGCCAGTGCCAGGCAGGCGTCGAGGCGCATGCGCAGGCGTTGTGCAACGGCGCCGAGCAGGGCGTCGCCGAACTGGTGGCCGAGTGCGTCGTTCGTTTCCGCGAACTGGTCGATGTCGACGAGGCACAGCGTGGCGTCGGCGCCGGCGCGCAGGCTGTCGTCGACGAGTTCGGCGAGGCGCGTGCGGTTCGGCAGTCCGGTCAGTGCGTCATAGAATGCCGCGCGCTGCAGGTCGGTCATCAGTGCCACGTTGTCGAGACCGACGGCGATGCTGCTCGTGAAGACGTCGACGAGGTCGCGGCGCAGCCCGTCCAGCGGCCGGACGAGAGGCAGCCAGGCGACGAAATCGCAGTGCGCCTTGCCGCAGAAGTAGAGCGCGAGGTGGTCGTCGCGGACGAGGTTGCGGCGCTCGGCCAGGGCCTGCGCGATGGCGGCGGCGGGACCGCTCGTGCCGGCGGCGAGCATGCCGTCGGGCGCCAGATCCGTGCTCGGGCCGCAGCTGGCCAGCACTTGCCAGCTCTTGGCGTCGCCGGGCGGACAGGCACACAACAGGCCGTCCGCGGGCTGGCCGGCGAGGGCGGCGGTTTCGCGCAGGATGCCCAGGGTCATTTCGCCGATGGAGTGCAGCGCCATCAGCTCGGTGTTGGCGCGCACGATCTCGGCCAGGCCCGTGCGGCTGTCCTCCAGCGCGTGGATCTGCTGGTAGGCGCGGATCGCGGCCGCCACGCTCGTGTACAGCTTCGTGCGCGTGAGTTCGGACTTGGTGCGGTAATCGTTGATGTCGTAGCCGCGGATGGCATCCATTTCGGGCGCGTAGCCGGGCTGGCCCGTACGCAGGATGATGCGCACGTCGTGGCGCCCGAGGGTGTCGCGTACGTGGCGCACCAGGTGCAGGCCGGCGTCGGCGTGTTCCATGATCACGTCGAGCAGGATCACGGCGATGTCCTGCTCGCGGTCCAGCAGCGCCATGGTTTCCGCGGCCGAATAGGCGTGCAGGAATTCCAGCGGCCGTCCGTGTATCTCGAGGGCGCCGAGCGCGAACGTCGTCGTCGAATGGACGTCGGCGTCGTCGTCGACAATCAGCACGCGCCACGCGCCGCTGCCGCCGTGCGGTGCGACTGCCGGCATCTCGTCTGCGAACACCAGGTCATCGTCCTGCGCGGTGCTCGGGGGCGTGTTCGGTGCAGGCATCTACTACTTCTCCAGGTAAGCTCCGTGATTGCGAACTAGTATATATGGAAGGCTATGCGCTCTGGGAGGAAAATTCCATATGGCAACATTTTTGTTGATATAGATAGGCATACCCGGCCGGCCGCCCATGCTGGTAAAATCTTTCATTCCACTTGAACAAGCGAACGAGTCCCCAATGTCCGGCAACACTTTTGGCAAGCTGTTTTCCGTAACCACCTTCGGCGAATCGCACGGTCCCGCGATCGGCTGCGTGATCGACGGCTGCCCGCCGGGGCTGGCGCTGTCCGAAGCCGACATCCAGCCGGAACTGGACCGCCGCAAGCCCGGCACGTCGCGCCACGTGACCCAGCGCCAGGAAGCGGACCAGGTCAGGATCCTGTCGGGCGTCTACGAGGGCGTGACCACGGGTACGCCGATCGCGCTGCTGATCGAGAACACCGACCAGCGCAGCAAGGACTACGGCAATATCGCCGACACGTTCCGCCCCGGCCACGCGGACTACACCTATTGGCACAAGTACGGCGTACGCGACCCGCGCGGCGGCGGCCGTTCGTCGGCGCGCCTGACGGCACCGGTCGTCGGCGCCGGCGCCGTGGCCAAGAAATGGTTGCGGGAAAAGTTCGGCACTGAATTCATGGGCTGCATGAGCCAGTTGGGCGACATCGCCGTGCCGTTCCAGGATTTCAAATACGTGCACGACAACCCGTTCTTTGCGGCGACGTCCGACGCCGACCTGATCGCGCGCATGGAGACGGCGATGGACGAACTGCGCCGTGCCGGCGATTCGATCGGCGCCCGCATCGACGTGGTGGCGAAGAACGTGCCGGTGGGCCTCGGCCAGCCGATCTACGACAAGCTGGACGCCGACATCGCTTACGCCATGATGGGCATCAATGCGGTGAAGGGCGTGGAGATCGGCGCCGGTTTCCATGCCGTCGTGCAGAAGGGTTCGGAGCACGGCGACGAACTGACCCCCGAGGGCTTCGTGGGCAATAACGCGGGCGGCGTGTTGGGTGGCATCTCGACGGGCCAGGACATCACGGTGTCCATCGCGATCAAGCCGACGTCGTCGATCCGCACGCCGCGCCGCTCGATCGACAAGCAGGGCAATGCGGTGTCGGTCGAGACCTTCGGTCGCCACGATCCGTGCGTAGGCATCCGTGCAACGCCGATCGCGGAAGCGATGCTGGCGCTGGTGCTGATCGATCATGCGCTGATGCACCGTGCCCAATGCGGCGACGTGCACGTGGATACGCCGCGCCTGCGCTGAAAACGTAGCGCAAGCACACGCATACGTCACGCGTGGGCACTGGGTGCCCACCCTACGCGTACCGTCATGTCGTAGGGTGGGCTCCTCGAGCCCACGCGAAATTTCACATTCCTACAAACCGCTCAGGCCCGGCTCGCTACCATCTCGACCTGCTGCCGCCGCTCGACGGTCTTGACGACGAGCCCGCGCAATTCGTTCAGCAGCAGGAACTCGGCCTGGCTCAGGTAGACGGAGGGGAAGCGGTCGTCCCAGTCGCCGTAGATGAAGCCCACCGGTTCGCCGTGCGTGCACAGCGGGATGATCACGAAGCAGCGCGCTTCGGCCAGCGTCTCTTTCCACCATCCCGGCAGCTTGCTCGAGAACTTGGGATCGCGCGCATTCTCGATAAAGATCACGCGGTCGCTGCCGAGCGCGGCGAAAAACACGTTCGGTTCATAGGCGTCGTCGAAGGCGAGCCTGGGCACCATGGTCTTGGCGTTGTCGCCGAGGCCGATGCGGGCCGTGTAGCGGCCGTCGCGGCGGTTGCGCAGGAAGCCGAAGGCGCGCGTGAACGACAGGCCGTGGTACGCGGTCTCGATTGCCATCGACATCATCTGGCCCGGCGTCGCGGCGGTCACCGCGTCGCGCATGTCGGCCACGCCGTTCGCCAGGATCTTGTTGCCGGCCTCGCGCATGCGCGTGACGGCGGCCGTGCGTGCGCGCTTCTCGGGCGGGTTGGCGAGCGGGGCGATCGACAGGTCGGCGGCCGCCTCGACCTTGGCCTTTTCGATGGCGCCGACGATGTTGGCCGGCTCGATGCCGAGCAGCGGCGCGAAGCCGGCCGCCAGCGTGCGCACATGTTCCGTCCCCGCTTCGTCGCCATGCCATAGCGTATCGGCACACTGGGCGGACATGGTGCCGAGCGCCGCGAGCCAGTCGTCGTGGCCGAAATCGGCGCCCCGTTCGCCCGGTTCCACGCGGCGCATGCCAGCGATCAGGTTATGCGGCAGGCCCCAGTGTTCGGCCGTGGCGCGGCCGATCTGTTCCAGCGACAGGCCGAGCTGGGCGCGGGCGACCGTGTCGAGGTCGCCGCCGCCGGCCGCCTGCTGCATCAGGGTCCAGTGTTCGGGCAGGTAGAACGTCACCATCATCCGGCCCAGCGAATGCAGGATCGAGCACACGACGGCTTCTTCCGGATCGCGCGTGGCCGCCTCGGCCGCGACCTGGTGCGCGACCATGCCGGCGAGTACCGCCTTTTCCATCTCGATGTGCGCCTGCAGCGAGTCCGGCGTGGATTTCGAGAGTTCCTCGATCAACTTGAGGCCCAGCGCCAGGTGGCCGATGGCTTCCGTGCCCAGCACGAGGATGGCTTTCGATACCGTGTTGATGCGCTGGCCGAAGGCCGAGTACATGCCGCTGTTCGCGAGGCGCAGCACCTTCTGGGTGAGCACGGGGTCGGACAGGACGGTCTGCGTCATGGAAAAGTCGCGCTCGTCCTCGCCGCGCATCGAGGCGAGGATCGCGTTGATCGCCCTGGTGAAGCCGGGCATGTCGCCGCGCCGGCGGATCCGCTCCCAGAGCAGGGCCAGCGTGGCGTCGCCTTTCGACGATCGTTCGAAGGTTACAGTCTGATTCATGTGAGGCCCGCCCGTAATTCGTCCGGCAGCAGTTCCGTGTACAGGTTTTCCTTGAGCGCGGCCAGGGCCACGTGGGCCGACATCGGCTTGCCGGTCAGGTAACCTTGCACGTAGTCGCATCCGCGCGACTCGACGTAGCTCAGTTGCTCTTCGGTTTCGACGCCTTCGGCCACGACGGACAGGCCGAGGTGCTTGGCCAGGTCGAGCACGGCATTGCAGATCGCCCCATCCTTCGTGGAGGCGGGCAGGTCCTTGATGAAGGCGCGGTCGATCTTGAGCACCGAGATCGGGAAGCGCTTCAGGTAGGCGAGGCTCGAATAGCCCGTGCCGAAGTCGTCGATCGCGATGCGCGCATGGCGTTCGGCCATGCGGGTCAGGATGGTCTCGGCGTGGATCGGGTCGACCATCAGCGTGCCTTCGGTGATCTCGAGCACCAGCTTGTCGCCGGGCGCCCMGGAAAAGGCGAGGGCGTCGTCCAGCACGTTCAGGAAGCGGTCGTTGCGGAACTGGCGCGGGCTGATGTTGACGGAAATGTACAGGTCGCGCTTGGCCACTTCCTCGAACTGGCGCAGTTGCACGAGCGCGGATTTCAGCGCCCAGGCGCCGAGCAGGTTGATGAGGCCATTCGTTTCGGCGATGGGGATGAAGCGCACGGGCGGCACCATGCCGAGGGTGGGGTGCTTCCAGCGCATCAGCGTCTCGAAGCCTTCGATCTGCCGCGTACGGCTGCTGACGATCGGTTGGTAGTACAGCAGGAACTCGCCCTCGCGCACGGCCTGGAACATCGCGGCCTCGAGCGAGATGTCGTGCTGTGGCGGACTGTTTTCGCGCACGCTGTAGACGACGGTGCGACCTTTGCCCGTTTCCTTGGCGCGGCCCATCGCCGCGTCGGCCAGGGCGATCAGCCGGATCTCGTCCTCGGCGTGCTCGGGATAGATCGACACGCCGACCGATGCGCCCAGGTACACGGTATGCCCGTCGACCTCGAACGGCGATTGCAGCGCGGCCAGCAGGCGGCAGCTGACCAGCTTGATCTGGTCCGCCGTGAACGTCCCCGGCAGCACGGCGACGAATTCGTCGCCGCCGACGCGCGCCAGCGTGTCGCTGTCGCGCAGTGTCTTGCGCAGGCGGCCGGCGGCCTGGCGCAGCACGGCGTCGCCGACCGGGTGGCCGAGGCCATCGTTGACCTTCTTGAAGCCGTCGAGGCCGATGGTGGCGATGCAGAAACCCTGGCCCGATCGTCTCGCGTTGGCGATCACCATGCGGATGCGGTCGGACAGCAGCAGGCGGTTCGGCAGTTCCGTCAGCGCGTCGTGCGTGGCCATGTGGCGCAGGCGTTGCTCGGTGGCGCGCTGGGCCGTCATGTCGCGGCCGACGGCCAGCAGTTCGTGGCCGCCGGGAACGAGCGAAGCAATGCGCAGTTCGAACCACACGTCCTTGCCGGCGCAGCGCAGCCGTACCTCGACGGCCACCGGATCGCTCCCCATGCCCGCGTCGACGATGGCATTGCGCAGCGCGGCCTGGTCGACGTCCAGCGCGAGCGTCGTCAATACGCTGCCTGCCAGCGGCTGGGCGCCGAACGTACGCTGGCTGCGCTGGCTCGCATGCAGGATCAGGCCGGCAGGGTCGAGGCGGAACGCGACGTCGCCCACCGCTTCCATGTAGCCGTCCGGGTTGGCTGCCGGGGCCGCATGGCGCGGATCGTTCGGTACTGCGGGTGAACTGGCGCGCATTGTTGAAATATCTGCTTTCTATCTTTGGCAGAAGGCAGAAAACTGCCTTGTGAAGMTGGAGTGTACCAAAACAACAAGCAATGTATCACCGAAAGATGCCAGGGGGCATTAAAAAGCGCAATCCCCGAGACCTTTCCATCCATGCTTGATACGCCGCAGTTCTTCTACCGACTGGCGCGCGCTTGCCCGGCACAAGGCTTTACGCTAGCCTTGTTGCTTATCCGATAACCTGGCGCTGCGGCTGAACGTTAATTGTCGCCGATGTAGTGTAAAGAAGAAACATATGCGCCGGACGCATGATGCTCAGTTGCAACAGTCGGTCCAGCATCCGGCAAGGCCACAGGAGATGACACGATGAACCGATTCGATACGCACGAAGTCTTCAACCAGGCGCCACCGTTCGGTGACGTCAACCTGTTCCGTTGCGATGCCGCCCTGCAGGAAGCGCTGGCGCGCGAGGGCGGCGGCTGGGCCAATGCCGACCTCGACCGGCTGGGCGCGACGCTGGGAACGGCCGCCGTGCTCGACCTTGGCCGGCTCGCGAACGAGTTCCCGCCGCGCCTCGTGAACTTCGACCGGGGCGGTCACCGCGTCGACGAGGTCGAATTCCACGCGGCCTGGCATGAGCTGATGCGCCTGCTGATCGAAAACGGCGCCCACGCGCTGCCCTGGGAAGCGCCTCGCCCCGGTGCCCAGGTCGCGCGCGCGGCCGCCTACCTGCTGTTCGGCCAGGTCGAGAACGGCTCGCAGTGCCCTGTCACGATGACCTATGCCTCCGTGCCGGCGCTGCGCCAGCATCCGGTCATCGCGGCCGAGTGGCTGCCGAAGATCCTGGCGCGCACCTATGATCCGCGCTCGCTGCCCGTCGGGCAGAAGCAGGGCGCGCTGATCGGCATGGGCATGACGGAAAAGCAGGGCGGCACCGACGTGCGCGCGAACACGACGCGCGCGACGCGGATGAGCCCGACGATCGCGGCCGAGCGTTTCGGCGCGGACTGGAGCGAGGCATGGAGCCTCGTCGGCCATAAATGGTTCTTCTCGGCGCCGCAGTCGGACGCGCACCTTGTGCTGGCCCAGACGGACGAGGGCGGCACTGCGGGCGAGGCGTCGCCCGGACTCTCCTGCTTCTTCGTGCCGCGCTACCTGCCGGACGGCACGCGCAACCCGATCCGCGTGCAGCGCCTGAAGAACAAGCTGGGCAACAAGTCGAACGCGTCGTCGGAAGTCGAGTTCCACGACGCCGTCGGCTGGATGATCGGACGCGAAGGGCGGGGCATTTCGACGATCCTCGAGATGGGCAGCCACACGCGGCTGGACTGCGTACTGGGCTCGGCCGGCATCATGCGCGCCGCGCTCTGCCACGCGCTGCAC
>NZ_JBFUDR010000027.1:0-35103 GCF_056404615.1 Massilia sp. P2_C2
GCGCACGGCCACGCGTGCGCCGTCGGGCGAGTACTTGACGGCGTTGCCGATCACGTTGTCCAGCAGCGCGGCCATGCTCTCACGGTGCAACGGCAGGAGCGCAGAATGGTCGGCGTGCAGTTCCACCTCCACGCCACGGCGCAGGGCCAGCGGCGCAGCCAGCGCGAGGCGTTCGCGCAGCAGGGCGGCCAGGTCCTGCGGCGGGGCGTCGGCCGGTTCCTGGCGCGCCCGTTCGAAGGCGAGCAGCTGGTGCACCGTATGCGTAGCGCGCGCCACGCCTTCGCGCAAGCCGGCGCCGGCGTCGATCCGTTGCGCCGCATCGGTCGCGGATTCCAGCAGGTGGGCATTGATCTGCACGACGGACAGCGGCGTCTTGAGTTCGTGCGCGGCGTCGGCCAGGAATTCATGCTCGCGCGCCAGCCGTTCGGACAGGCGCCGCATCAGGCTGTTCACGGCGTCGACCACGGGCGCCAGCTCGCGGTAGGGCGAGGCGGGCAGCGGCGCCAGGTCGGCTGCGCCGCGCGCTTCCAGCGACTGCGCCATCGCGCGCAGCGGACGCAACCCCACGCGTACGATCAGCCAGGCCGGCAGCAGCACGAAGGGGAGGCTGTAGACCAGCGGCGAGAACAGGTAGTTCGCGGCCGACAGCGTGAACAGCCAGTCGACGTTGGGCTTCTCGCGCCGCTCCACGGTGATGCCGCGCGCGGCGTCGCGTTCGACCCAGCGTACCCACCCGTCGTCCAGTGGCGTGTCCGGTGCCGAGTCGTAGGCGAGTCGCCGTCCCAGCCAGACGCGGGTGCGCGCATGCGTTTCGAAGCCGGCCTCGCGGAACATGTCCAGGCGCAGGGCTTCGATGCCCCGGCCGATGCGCGCCAGCGCCGCCGGGTCGGACGGCAGCGACTGCATGTTGAGCATGATCTGGCGCGTCCAGGCGCGGTTGACGATGGCCGTCTGGCGCGCCTGGTCGACCTTCACCTGCCACACGRTGTGGGTCAGCGCGGCCAGCCAGATGCCGAGCATGACGAGTATGAAGCCGACCAGCAGGCGGCGCAGCAGCGATGTCGGCGGCATTCAGGTGCCGCGGATCATGTAGCCGACCCCGCGCACGGTGCGGATATAGCCGTCGCCGATCTTCTTGCGCAGGTTGGAGATGTGCACGTCCAGCGTCTGGCCCTCGCTGTAGGGCAGCACGCCCTGTTCGAGTTCCATGCGAGTGACGATGCGGTCCGGGTTGCGCACGAGCGCATGCAGCAGCGCGAATTCCGTCTTCGACAGGTTCACCGGGGCGCCGCGGCAGGTGGCGTTCATGCTGCGCGCATCGACGGCCAGTTCACCGACGTGCCACAGCGTGTCCGCCTGCGTACCGCCCGCGCGGCGCACGAYGGCGCGCAGCCGGGCCAGCAGCTCGGGGATGTCGAAGGGCTTGATCAGGTAGTCGTCGGCGCCGCCGTCGAAGCCCGCGAGGCGGTCTTCCAGGCTGTCGCGCGCCGTGATCAGGACGGCGGGCAGCACGTGGCCGGCCGCGCGCAGGCGGCGCAGCAGCGCCACGCCGTCGCAGTCGGGCAGGCCCAGGTCCAGCAGCAGGGCGTCGTGGCAGCGTTCTTCCAGCAGGCGCGCGCAGTCGCCGCCCAGGCGCACCCAGGTGACGTCGTGGCCGTCGTTGTGCAGCACCGACTGCAGCGCGCGGCCCAGCGCCAGGTCGTCTTCCACGAGTAGGAGTCGCATGGCGCACAAGTATAGCGACGGGCCGCCGCCGCGCCTATACGGGCCTGAAGGCTGCCTGAAGAATCCGGGCGCCGCGCACACCTAGAATACCCGCATCCCAACGACAGGACCGACCATGCCACGCATCCGCTTATATGCCTTCTTGCTCGCCTTCCTGAGCACAGCATCCCTTGCAGCCGACTGGCCCATGCTGATGGGCGGCCCTGCGCACACGGGCCACGTCGCCGGCGTCGATGGCGCCATCAAGGGTTTCCGGCTGGCGGGCCGGTTCGATGTGCACGCGCCGATCCATGCCTCGCCCGTGGCGGCGGCTGGCCGGGTGTTCGTGGGCGCGGAGAACGGCAACCTGTACGCGCTCGATGCGAAGACCAGCGGCCTGCTGTGGCTATACCACGCGCGCGGCGGCATCGCCTCCACGCCGGCCGTGGCCGACGGCACCGTGTTCTTCCTCGACCGCGCCGGCAGCGTGACCGCCCTGAAGGCGGACGACGGCACGCCCCAGTGGACATTCCGCACCCTGGGCGAGGCCCAGTTTGCCGCGCACGGCATGTTCGGCCTGCCGCGCGACGGCCAGCCGGTGCCAGACCCGTGGGATTTCTATCTGTCCTCCCCCTTGGTCGTGGGCGGCAAGGTCTATGTGGGCAGCAGCGACGGCCACGTGTATGCCATTGACGCGAAGGACGGCAGGCTGGTCTGGGCGTGGCGCACGGGTGGCATGGTGCATTCCTCGCCTGCGCTCGCAGGCGGCAACATCGTCGTCGGCAGCTGGGATGGCGCCGTGTACGCGCTGGACGCGGAAACGGGCGAACAGCGCTGGCGCCACCAGACGGGCGTCGAGCAGAAGATCAGCGTCAACCTGGGGATCCAGGCGTCGCCGGGTGTGGACGGCGACACGGTCTACGTCGGCTCGCGCGACGGTTTTTTCTATGCGCTCGACGCGGCCACGGGTCAGCCGAAGTGGCGCTACGATGCGAAAGGCAGCTGGATCGTCGGCACGCCGGCGCTGGACGGGGACAACGTCTGGATCGGTACGTCCGACACGGGCCTGTTGCTGGCGCTGGACAAACGCAGCGGCCAGGAACGCTACCGCTTCGAGACCAAGGTGTGGACGTTTGCCTCCCCGCTGCGCGTGGCGGACATCGTCGTGGCCGCGTCGATGAAGGGAGAATTGCACGCGCTCGATGCGGCGACGGGGCGCGCGCGCTGGTCGTGGCGCGGCCCGGGCCTGGCCGCCAACGAGGCGCGCGTCGTCGATGTGGCCACGGGTAAATTMGACGACGCGCGCATGTTCAAGGGCGGTCCGCACGCGCTGTACACGGGCCTCGAACACGTGAAGCGCCTGGGCGCCTTCATCGGCTCGCCGGCGTGGTACGACGGCCAGCTGATCGCGACGACCGCCACGGGCGAGGTGCTGTTTTTCGAACCGCAGCGCTGAAAGGGTGGGACGTTACGGCTTGTTGCCGCGTTTGGGGATGTCGCGGGCCGGCGTCTGGATCGTCGACGCGGTGAGGTCGGCATCGTCGTCGGACTCGCCGCTCAGCCTTCCGGCGCTGGTGTCGTAATACGCGCCGAGCCGCGCAGCGGACGTGGTGGCGCCGGCGCCGACGCACATGCAAACGGTCGAACCGCGGCTTGTCATGTGGCCGGGGTCGTCGCCGTCGCAGCAACTGGCCCAGGCCGCAGTGGAAGCGGATGCCAGGAACAGGGTCGCCAGCAGGCGGCGGGAGAGGTGGGGAAGAGGATGGTTGCGCATGGGATCTCCGTGAAGACTGCGATGACTTGGGCATCGACCGACGCAGCCGGCCAATCATGATGTTTTGTCTGTTATAAATACATCTTACGAGCCCGCCGGGTGGATGGCCTGCCGGCACGCCAAGGCCTGCCGGGACCTTGAGAGCGATCAAACTGTTTTACTATGGTCCCGCGGTGTCCTGCTGATTTGCCACCTTTCCAGGCCGTGCCGGCATCAGCTATTGAAGACTGCCTGAAGAAATCCCGCCCCATCCGTGGCTAGAATGAGCCGACCGCTCAGGAAGGAGGCCAAGGATGGAACGGAATGCACGCCGGCGTTTTCTGCTTGCCACCGCGGCCTGCCTGGCCGGTTGCGGTGGCGGTGGTTCGTCCGCACCGGTCACCGCAGCCGCCGTGCCGGCGCCGCCGGCCCCGGTGGCGCCAGGCGGGCCCGCGGGTACCATCGAGACGCTCACGGTCGCCAGCCGCGCGCTCGGACGCACGATGAACGTGCAGGTCTATCGGCCGCCCGGTGACGCACACCTTCCCGTTCTCTACCTGTTTCATGGATTCGGCGGCAACGGCGCCGCATACTTCGATGCCGGCCTGGCCATCAATCGCACGGCCGACCGGCTGATCGCCGCCGGCACCATCGCGCCGCTCGTCATCGTCGCCCCCGACTACGACAATGGCTTCGGCGTGAACACGACGCCGGCGCAGGGGACGCTGAGCGCCGGCAGGACGAGGTGATGCAGGTCGTGCTCACGGCGCACGGTGCCGCCAGCGAACTGCACGTGGCGGCCGGTGGCCATGATGCGACGTTCTGGCGCAGCCGGCTGGAGAGCTGGCTGAAGTTCTACGCTGCGGCCTAGCGCTGCTGGCCCTTGCCCGTCGCCGCCCACCAGATCCCGCCCATCAGGTGCGACAGGTACTGCGGGTCGCGGTACATCTCGACGTCGTGGCCCATCAGCGTGACGAACACGCGGCCCTTCTCGACCTGGTGATACCACGCCACCGGGTGCTCGCGACCCATGCCCGTCGCGACCTGGCCGGGCCAGATCCTGGTCGGGTCGTAGCTGGATTCGTCCACGTTCAGCACCGGGTGGATCGCGACCTTGTACGGGTTCGTCGTCTCGTACCACTCGTCGCTCCAGATCCAGCGGGCCGGTAGCCCATACGTCGCCGGAAAACCCTTGTCGACGATGTCCACTGCGGCCGTCTGCAACATCGGGTGGGTCTTGAACGAGCGACCGACGAGCTTTTCGTACCACACCCACCCGTTCGGCGGCGTGATGGCGGCACGGTGCACGACGACGGCATTGCCGCCCGCGCGCATGTAGGCCTCGAAGTTCGCACGCTGCGCCGGGTTCAGTTCCTCGCCCGGCGTGTTGAGGAAGACGACGGCGGCATACTGCTTCAAATCGCCGTCGAAGGCTTCCAGCCTGTTCGTGTACGTGACCGTGAACGCGTGCAGCCTGGCCAGCTTTTCCAGGCTGTCGCGCGCGACCGGGATGTATTCGTAGTGGTACTTGTTGGGGATGGCCAGCACGAGCAGCTTGTACTGGCTGTCGGCCGCCCATGCCGCCTGCGCAGCCAGCAAGGTCAGCGCCAGCGTCGACACGATACGCTTCATGGTGCGGGCACTCCTTCCGGCTTCCTGCCGTTGCGCGGCACGAGCCAGCCGCCGTCGGCGAGCCAGTCGGCAAGGCGGTCCGGCCAGTGCTGCAGCGAGACGCGCTCGCCGCGCTGGCCCATGTTGAACGCGTGGTCCGAGTCCGCATACATGTGCAGTTCGGCCGATACGCCGGCCGCCGCCAGTTGCTGGTACAGCGCGAGCGTCGGCGCCGCGCAGCACTTGTCGCGCGAGCCGGCGACGAGGAAGGCCGGCGGGGCGGCGCTCGCGGCCTGCGCGGGCGTACCGCCGTCCCCCGGGTACACGAGCACCTGGAAGTCCGGGCGCGCGCTCAGGCGGTCCAGCGCATCCGTCTTGCCGCGCCGGGGCGGCTCCGGATTGTCCGCGACGAGCGACACGAGTTCGCCGCCGGCCGAAAAGCCCATCACGCCCACGCGCTCTGGATCGACGCCGTATTCGGCGGCATGCGCGCGCACCCAGCGCACGGCACGGCGCAGGTCGGCCGCGCCATCGCCCGCGACGGTGTAGCCGGCGGAATCCGGGCCGTGCGCGAGCCGGTATTTCAGCACGAATGCCGTCACGCCGATGCGGTTCAACATCCTGGCCGGCACCATGCCCTCGTTCTCGACCACGAGCAGGTAGTGGCCGCCACCTGGCGCGATGACGACCGCGGCGCCGTTCGCATGACGCGGGTCGGCGCGCAGCACCGTCAGCGATGGATTGTGCACGTTGGTGGGATAAGCACCGTCCACGAGCCTTTCCGGCTCGTTGCGGTGCTTTTCCGAACCCGGCGCGCCGCCGGGCCACAGTTGCAACACCGGCGGCGCGGCTTGTTCGGCGCGAACGGGGCTGGCGCAGGCCAGCGCCAGCAGTGCGGAGACGATCAGGCGTTCAGTCGACATGGCTCCCATACAGGCTGTGGTGAGTAAGGATGAACAGTGTACGCTTGTCCGGACCGCCGAAAGCCAGTTGCAGCGGACGCTCGGGCACGTCGATGCGGCCGCGTTCCTTGCCGTCCGGGCCGTACACGAAGATCTGGCCGTTGGCGACGTAGACATTGCCGTCCGGGCCAGCCACCGCGCTCTCTCCGCCGCGGTCGGCCACCTGCTTCAGGTCCGTGATGGCGCCGCCCTGGCCGACGAGACCACTGAACGTGCGGTTCTCCGAGCCGTTCGTGAAGACCACGCGCTCGCCCACGCGGGCGCTCGCGAAGCCGTGCGTGTCCAGCGTGTCGGACCAGCGGTAGCCCATGTGGTCGGTCGGGCCCTGGCGCGTCACGCGGAACGCGGGCAGTACGAGACTGCCGTCAGGCGACACGTATTCCTGCGCCTTGGGCTTCGCCACGTCGCGCGCGAACATCTCGGACAGCGTGGTGAACCGATACGTCTTCGGATCGATCTGGTCCTGGAATTCGCCGTTCTGCCAGAAGTTGACGGGAATGGCCACGCGCGCATCGGCCCGGCTGGCCACCTGCGTCGGCTTGATCATGGTGATGCCTTCCGGCGTCGGCGGCGTATCGGGTTTGAACGCGTAGACGCCGGCGCTCTGGCCGTAGTGCGACAGCACCATCACGTTGCCGCTGCGGTCGATGGCGAGGTTGATCGGGTCGAGCGGCGCGTCGCGCACGATCTCCAGGCCGCGGTCATGGGTCCACGCGTGGATGCGCTTGAAGTGGCGGTCGATGAAGTACAGCTTGCCCTTCGCGTCGACGGCGGCGCCGGCGACGGAATAAAAGCCGTCGGCCAGCTTCTCGACCTTGCCCAGCGGGGCCGGGGCGCTGGTCTGCTTGCCCGTGTAGTCGAGGATCGCGAACTCGCGCTCGCGCACCTGGATGTTGTGCGTGACGTCGACGATGGCGTTCTCGTACGGGTATTTCGACGCACGCGCGTACGTCGTGCAACCGTTCTCGTCGCAGGTGGCGAAACCGCTCTCGCCGTTCACGTGCACGTTGCGAAAAGCGATGTCGCTGGAATTCGCGATCCGGACAGCCGTCGGCGCCGGCTTGATGGAACGCGTGACGCGGTAGCCGTGGTAGTTCGCGAACAGGATGTTCCTCGAATTGCGGATGTCGAGCGAGACCGAATCCATGCCGTCGCGGACTTCTTCCTCCGTCTGCGGCGCGTAGAACGACCAGTTCTCGACGCCGTCCAGCACGATCTCGTTGCGGATGTGGTGCTCGGCCGAGAGTTCGTAGACGTGGCCCGGCGTCTTCGTGTTCGTCACGTAGAAGCCGGCCTGCGCATACCCGCTCGGCGACCAGATGCCGGTGAACGTGCCGCCGCCGCCGTCCGTGATCCATACGCTCGGGTACTGGCGGTCCCACCATGCGGTGGTGTCCCATTTCTCCGTCTTCTTGTACGGATCGGCGCGCGTGCCGTCGTACAGGCGGGTGCCGTGGCCGCCCTGGATGCGCACGTCGTCCACGAGCGACTGTTCTCCCGCGCGCCACAGCAGCGCGACGGCGCGGTTGTTGACCTCACCGGTCGCGAGGCCGATGCCGGACACGATGCCGGCGCCGCCGCGTGCGCTTTCCAGCAGCGCCTTTGGCGTATCGACGCCCTGGAACAGCGGCGAGCCGTTCGGCAGCACGAGCTGGGTCAGGCCCGGATGCAGGCCGACGATCACGGTGTCCGGCTTCATGCGGATCGTGTCGTTGACCATGTAGAAGCCCTGCGGCAGGTAGACGACGCGATTGCTGTCGATGGCCTTCTGGATCGCGGCCGTATCGTCCGCGCGGCCGTCGCCCGTCGCGCCGAAGGTGTGCACGTTGGCCCATTCCTTCGTGGGCCGCAGCGCCTTCAGCACGCGCTGCGGCGTGCTCTTGCCGCTCAGCGCCGCCGTCTTGTAGTTCGTCGTGAAGCGACCCGGCGCACCGAGCTGGTCGAGCTTCATCCCGTAGTTCAGCGCCGTGACCTCGTACGCGCGGCCGGCGCCTGCGAGGGTCTTGCCGCTGTCGCGGAAGCGTGCGAACGTGGGCACGTTGCGTGCGCTGGCGTGGTCGAAGGCGATCTGGGTGTAGACGTTGTCCTCGTTGCTGATGACGACGGCAGCCTTCGCCACGTTCTCGAAGCGCACGTTTTTAGCGTACAGCCAGTCGCCGTAGCCGCGGTCGATGTCGATGCCGACCGGGGTGTCGCGGATGTCGACGTTGTCCATCGTGAGCCCGGCCTCGTGTTCGCGGATCGCCGCGTCGCGCTGGCCGTCGAACGTGGAATCGAGCAGCGTGAATTGCCACGCGGGCGATGTTTTCTCTGCGAGGATGCCGTAGCGGCCGCCGTGGAATTTGAGGTCGTAGGCGATATTGCCGACGTGGTAGACGCCCGCGAGGCCGCTGCCGATGTTGAAATCGATGTGCGACAGGTTCGAGTGCTGGGCCGTGTGCATGCGCACGGCGGCGGTGGCCGGGTTGCCGTCGCCGATCTCGAAGTCGACGTTCGACAGCACGGAATAGAACGTGGCGGAGTTCGCGTCGCGTACGTCCTGCGTCGCGCCGACCGCGCCCGGCACGGGCATCGGCACCTTGCCCACCGTGTACTGGTCGCCGCCGGTGAAGATCACCATGTTCATGACGCCCTGCTGGAAGCCCGGCGTGTTCGGCGCCAGCACGAATACGGGGCGCGTGGGGCCGACGCCGTAGACGCGCACGGCCAGCGGAATCAGGATGCTCTTCGTGATGCGGTAGCGGCCCGAAGGCAGGAACACGACGCCGCCTTCGCCCTTGTTGGCGGCGGCGTCGATGGCCTGCTGGATGGCCACGCTGTCGTCCGTCCTGCCGTCGCCCTTCGCGCGCACGACGACGGCGCGCGGGTCGTCCGGCATGGTCTGGTAGGCGGACACGGAGGCCGCGGTCGCCGCAGTTGCATACCCTGGGGCGGCGAGCGTGAACATGGCGGCCAGCGCCAGGGCGGCCGGAATCGTTGCAAGTGTAGTCTTCATTTATAGTTATCCTTAAGCGACGAACAGCGACAACAACATTACGAACAGCAGTCCGAACACGCCGACGATGGTCTCCATCATCGTCCACGAGCGGAACGTATCCCTCAGCGTGAGGCCGAAGTATTCCTTGAACATCCAGAAGCCCGAGTCGTTCACATGGCTGAACATCAGGCTCCCCGCGCCGACCGCGAGCACCATCAGGTTCGGGTCGACGCCGGAACTCTGCACGAGTGGCCCGACGACGCCGGCCGCCGTGATGCCGGCCACGGTGGCGGAGCCGAGGCAGACGCGGATCAGGGTCGCCACGGCCCAGCCGAGCAGCAGCGGCGGTACCGGCATGTGGGCCAGCTGCGTGCCCAGTTCCGCGCTGACGCCGGAATCGATCAGCACCTGTTTCAGGCCACCGGCACCGGCGATGATCATCAGGATCGGCGCAATCTCGCGCAGCGCGCCCGTGGCACTGTCCGTGACGCGTGCGAACGGCAGGCCGCGGCCGATGCCCAGCGTGACGACCGCAACAAAGTACGACAGCAGCATCACGACGAGCGGGCTGGATAAGAACCCGAGCGGCTTCGCCAGGTCCGGGCGGACCAGCGTGACGAGCGTGAGGGCGCCCAGCAGCACGACCGGCAGCAGCGCGGTCACGAAGCTGTTGAGGGCGCCGGGCAGTTCGCTGTCCGGCACGGCCTGCTGCGCATTGCGGAACATCGGTGCCGGTTCGGCGCGGATGTGTTTCAGCGACATGGCGAAGATCGGCCCGGCGATGATCAACGTGGGTATCGCGACGACGAGGCCATACAGCAGCGTCTTGCCCATGTCCGCATGGACCGCGACGACGAGCGCCGTCGCGGAAGGATGCGGCGGCAGGAAGCCGTGCGCGATCGACAGGCCGGCCAGCAGCGGCATGCCCAGCGCCACGGCCGGCCGGCCCGATTGATAGACGAGCGAGAAGATCAGAGGCACCATCAGCACGAAGCCGACGTTGTAGTACAGCGGCAGGCCGACGACGAAGCCGGTGACGGTCATCGCCACCGGGATGCGTCCCATGCCCAGCCTGTCGACGAGACTCGTCGCGATGCGCCGGGCCGCGCCGCTGTCGGCGATCAGCTTGCCGAACACGGCGCCCAGGCAGATCACGACGACCAGCGACCCGAGCAGGTCACCGATACCCTTCTCGATGGCACCCGGGATCTTCGCGGCGGGCATCCCGAGCATCAATGCGGCGACGATCGCCGCGACGACGAATGCGAGCAGGGGCTGGATCTTGCCCCACGCGATCATCAGCGTCAGCAGGCCGACCGCCAGCAGTACGGACAGCAGATTCCACACGGCCGGACCCCGCTCAGAAGTTGTAGCGCAGGCCGGCGCGGTAGGTGCGGCCGACGACGTCGTACAGGGCCGGGTTGATCGCGAAGCTCGGGTTGGCCTGCGGTGCCGGTTCCGGATCGCGGTCCGTCAGGTTGTCGACCTTGAAGTAGACCATCAACTGCTTCGACACGTTGTAGCTGCCGCCGAAGTCGAAGTAGGTCGCGCCCTTCATCTTGTTGTCGTAGATGGTCGGGTGGGTCAGGGTCGACACCGGGCAGTTGGTCTGGCACTCGATGTACTCGTTGCTGTACTTGCCGTCGCCGAACCAGCGCTCGGTCAGCGTGAGGCTCAGCTTGTCGCTCATTAGGCCATCCCATGATTGGGTGGCCAGCAGCTTCCACTTCGGCGTGTTGCCCAGGTTGACGCCCGCGCCTTCCGTCGGGATCGTGCCGACGACGCCCGAATCCGTGATGAAGTGCAGCGTGCGGGTGGCCAGTGCACGGACAGTGAAGCGGCCCGGCAGGCCGACCTTGTCGAGGTTCGTGCGGTACGCCGATTCGATGTCGAAGCCCTTCAGGTGCAGCGACGCCAGGTTGAAGTTCTGCACCGTGACGTAGTTGTTGCCCGGGCTGTTGAGCACCATCGCCTGGCAGATCTCCTGGTTGCCGGCCACGCACAGGTCGACTTCCTGCTGGATCGACAAGGTGGAGATCACGTCGTTGACCTTGATGTCGTAGTAGTCGACCGACGTCGAGAAGCCCGGCGCCCAGCTCGGCTGGCTCAGCACGATGCCGAACGAGTTATTGCGCGCGATCTCGGGACGCAGGTTCGTGTTGCCGACGGTGCGCTGCTGCACGCTGACCGTGCCGCCCTGGTACTGCACCTGATTGTTGACGACGACCGGTGCCGCGAACAGTTCGGAGAGGTTGGGCGCGCGCACGTCCTTCGAGCTGACCGCGCGGAAACGCAGGCCGTCGATGCCCGTCTTCCACGTGGCGCCGATCTTCCAGCTGCTCACGCTGCCGGCCGTGCTGTACTTCGTCTGGCGGTCGGCGAGGTTCAGGTTCGCTTCGCCCCACGTGGCCGATTTCAGCACGGGCAGGTTGAATTCGACGTAAGCTTCGCGCACGTTGTACGCACCCGCGCCGTTGTGATAGTTACCGGCGTACCAGTTGTTGCCGACTGTGCTGTTGAGGGTCGGGTCGGCCGGGTAGGCGGCGCCGCCGATCGAATCGGGCGAGACGCCGGCGCCGTACGGGTCGCCGTGCACGTCGTACTTCTCGCGGCGCCATTCGGCACCCGTCGCCATCGACAGCGGGCCGGCCCAGCCTTCCCAGATTTCGCCGTTGAAGTTGGCGCTGGCCACGTCCTGGCTCTGCGTCGTGCGCTGGATCGGGCCGGCGGCCGGCGCGATATACGCCCAGGTGGCCGGATCGATGGGGTTGTTGCCGATGATGTTCAACGGCACGCAACCGTTCGCGGCCGCGACGGCGTTGTGGCAGACGATCTTGCCGCTGACCGGATCGCGCACGGCGTCGATCGCATTGTTGTAGCGCGTGTTCAGCGTGATGTCGTGGACGTTGATGTTCGTCGTGTTCTCGCCGTGCTCGGCGTACGCGTCGTACGACCAGTCCTTGCCGAACAGCGTGAACTTGCCGTCGGCGCCGACGACGAAGCGGCGCTGGGTGCGCGTCGGATGCACGTTGATGTTGGCCGGGAAGATGGCGTTCGCGGTGCCGTACTGGAAGCGGTCGATGTTGTTGGCCGCGCAGGCCGCCACGATGGCCGCCGGCAGGAACGGGTTGTCGCAGCGGATCGTCAGGTTGGCCTGCTTGGCCGCGCCCGGATTCGGCGAGAAGTGCGATTTCACTTGCGCGTAATTGGCCGTGAAATAGACCTCGTTGTCGGGATCGATATCCCACGACAGCCGGGTGTAGGCGACCTGCCGCTTGAAATTCATCGCCAGGTTCGTGCCGGCGCCCACGCTGCCGGACAAATCGCCACCGACGCAGAACGGATTCACGCAATTGGTGACCTGGCCGGTACCGGTCGGCACGCCGTTGGAGCCATAGTTGAACTGGTACGGCACGCCGCCGTCGCCGAATGCGGTGCCCTGCAGCGGGCCGTTCGTGATCAGGCCGTATTTCGAATACTGGTATTGCTGGGCGTGGTCGATGACCTTGTATTCCGGCTGGCCGTCACTGGTCTGCGACAGCGGACGACGCTGGAACACCGTGTTGCGGTACCACGTGCGGCCGTTCGGACCCACTTCACCGAAGCCGGGCGAATCGATGCCGTTCTCCTTGCTGAACTCGCCGCTGACGGTGGCGTGCAGGCGGTCGTTCATGAAGCCCTTGCCCCAGGCGGCCTGCAGGGTGCCGCTCTTGTCGTCGTGGTAGCGCGTCTCGCCGCCTTCGACGTTCACTTTGAAACCGGTGAACTTCTTGTCCGTGATGAAGTTGACGACACCACCCACCGCATCCGAACCGTACGAGGCCGACGCACCGCCCGTCACCACGTCCACGCGCTTGACGAGCAGTTGCGGGAACTGGCTGACGTCCGTCACGCCCGTGACGTTGGCGCCGACGACGCGCTGGCCGTCCAGCAGGGTCAGTGTCCGGATGGTGCCGAGGCCGCGCAGGCTGAGCGAAGAAAGACCCTGGATGCCGCTCGACGTACTGTTGGTGCTCGTCGTGCGGCCGGTGCTGCCCTGCAGCGCGGGCAGTTCGGCCAGCGTGTTGAACAGGTTCGGCTTCGCCGCCTTTTCCAGGTCGGCGCTGGACAGGCTCGTCGTCGGCGTCGGCTGCGTGAAGCCGCGCGCCGCGATGCGCGAGCCCGAGATGCGCACGACGTTCGTTTCCGCCGCGACGGGCGCGGTGCCGGCCGTTTGCGCGGATGCATCGCCGCTCGGGAAGGCCTGGACCGTGGGGGCCACTTCCGTCGCATGGCTGTCCGGGGCGGAAGAAGCTGTCTGGGCGGATTCGCTCGCGCCGTGGGTGTTGGCCTGGGCGTCGGCCTGGGTCTGTTGGGCTTGCTCGACCTGCTGGGCGTGGGCAGCGCCGCCGAGGATGCCGCAGGCGCTGGCGACGGCAAGATTGATGAGGGTCCGTTGTAGTGGTGTACGCATGGTGTCTCCATTGTTCTCGTGTGGTCGGCGTGCCGCCTCGGATGATGGGCGGCTGGGCCAGGGATGCGACGACTCGTGACTACGTGTTGCTTGTTTTATTGCGTGCGTTGGGCCGATGCGATGATGTCGGCCACCAGGGTTCCCGGCGGCTGCGTGATGTCCAGGGTGATGCCGGCCTCGCCGGGCTGCAGCGGCTCCAGGTCGCGCAGCTGGCTGTCCAGCAGGGTGATCGGCATGTAGTGGCCGATGCGCGTCTGCATGCGTGCCGCGATCGTGCCGCGCGGACCTTGAAGGTGGGCGAAGCGCAGGCCGGGATCGGCCTGGCGCAGCAGGTCGCGGTAGCGCCGCTTGAGCGCCGAGCACGACACGACGACGCCGATGCCACGCTCGCGTGCGGCGGCGATTTCGCGGGCCAGGGTCTGCAGCCAGTCGGCGCGATCGTCGTCGGTCAGCGGGATGCCGGCCGACATCTTGATGACGTTGGGGGCGGGGTGGTAGGCATCGCCTTCGAGAAAGGCAACGCCGAACGCCTGGGCGACGGCGGCGCCGATGGTGCTTTTACCGCAACCGCAGACGCCCATGATGACCCAGCGGTTGGCGTCGCCGGGCTGGAGGGTTTCATCGCTTGGTAGTGCCATTCCGTTTCTCTTTCTGTGAATTCGTAGCAACCGTTAGCGCTATCATTTTTGCCAAGTTTTCAATAAGGCGGCGGGTTTGTAAAGGGTTATTCGTGTTGCGCAGCGAGACCTGCGTAAACTATTTTATGCATGGCGCATAAAAATCGAGGCCTTTTTCCAAGGCACCAGAGTGAAATCCCTAGAAAATCATTGATAGCGCTATCAGTTGTGCTCAGAGACACGATTACGCTATGTGTGGCGTTTTCAACACGTTTTCAGCACGACGATTGCGGTTGGATCGCACCATGTGAGCCATTTTCATGTTTATCGAGACTCTTCGCGTGATTTATTTGCAACTAACCGAACGTAGTGGCTGTATGGGCACGCTGCGTGGGCAGGGCTCAACCAGGCGACGATGTCTCCGCGATCTTGGCTTTGTGCTGGCGCACCTGTACGGCAACCATTCTCAGTGCGGCCAGGAAGGGTACGGACAGGAAGATGCCGGACACGCCCGCCAGTTCCTCGCCGGCCAGCAGGCCGAACACGACGAGGATCGGAGGCACGTTCACGCCTTCACTCATCAGGTAGGGGCTCAGCATATAGTCCTGGAATACGCGATAGGCGCCGATGAAGGCGATGATCCAGCCGACGTGCTCGTATCCGCTGAACAGGGCCACGCCCACGATCGCGGCGGCCGCGACCAGCGGACCCAGCACCGGAATCACTTCCAGCACGGCAGCAAAGCCCGCCAGCAGCAGCGCGAACGGTACACCCATCAGGGACAATACGAGGCCGTAGGCGAGCAGGGTCGCCAGCGACAGCAGGGCCAGCGCCCGCACATAGCTCGACAGGACGGTGTTCAGGCCATGCAGCACGTCGGTCCAGAACGCGCCGTTGCGGCGGTGGTGCATCGTCACGAGCAACTCGTCGAACACGGGTGCCTGCAGGATCATCAGGAAACTCAGGATCGGCACGACGACGACATAGATCAGGTTGCCGGCCAGGTGCATCAGCCCGAAGCCGACGTTGCGCACGAACGGCATCGCCTGTGCCGAGCCACCTTGCAACAGGTCGCGCAGGAAAGCGACGAGGCGCGCACGCAGGGGTTCGAGCAGGCCTGGCAGCGGCAAGCGCCGTTCCAGCGTGGCGGGGTCGAGCAGCGTCGGCAACTGGTGCGCCAGCGCGGTCGCCTGGTCGGCCACCTGGTTGCCGAACAACCCGACGGCAAGCGCGACGAGTGCGATGACGACGAGGTACACGAGGCACAGCAGGGGCGTGCGCGGGATGCGGCCGCCGATCCAGCGTTGGGCCAGCGTGAACAATGGATAGATGAGGTAGCTGAACAGCACGGCGATGAGCATCACGAGCAACGACGTCCGCACGAGGTAGACGCCATACAGGCTTGCCAGGACCAGCGCGGCCGTCCACACCACGCGGGCCGTACGCGCATCGATGCCGAACATGGTTCCCCTCCGTTATTGGGCCACAGTCGCGGCGGCCGTTGTCGGCATGATACGGCGGGAGACCGCGACGCTGGCGCGCAACTCGTCCGTGGCGGAGCAGGGGCGCGCATGGTGCTACAGTGAGCATGCGCGGGCAACGGAAGGAGACGACGTGAATCGCAGCTATCGCTGGACGACGGAAAAGGGTGGCGGCCTGGAGCATGTCGAACTGGACTGCGGGGGAGCCGGCGTAACGGCGGAGGGCGTGCTCATCGGCCCCGCCGGCGGCAGGTTGTTCGCCTGCAGCTATGCGCTGCGCTGCGATGAACGCTGGCAGGTCCGCAGTCTCGACGTGCATGTCGCGGGGCAAGGCAGGGTATGCCTGCGCGCCGACGGCGCCGGCAACTGGACCGATGCCGACGGCACGCCGCTGCCGGCATTGCAGGGCTGCACGGACATCGACCTGTCCGGCAGCCCCTTCACGAACACGCCGCCGATCCGCCGCCTGGGCGATGCCCTGCGCGATCGCCAGGAAATCCGCGTCGCATACGTCGACCTGCCCATGCTCGATGTCCAGCCCGTATCGCAGGCCTACACCCGGCTTGCGCCGGACCGGGTGCGGTTCGACAGCCTGTCGCGCCCGTTTACCGCAGAACTCGAGGTTGACGCCGAAGGGCTGGTGCTGCACTACCCCGGCCTGTTTACGCGCGTCGGGGGGTGATCCGGCTCAGCCGGCCTGGCGCGCGGCCGGCAGGCGCGTCGTGCCGATCCACGTGAGGCGATGCCACAGCGCTTCCAGCGGCCCCTGCTTGTGGTGCTTGAGCCACCAGGCGCTGAACCCGCCTTGCAGTAAGGCCAGTACGATGCCGATCGTGAGTGCCGGCACGGTACCCGTCCTCTCGTACAGGCCGAAGCCGAAGCCGTAGTACAGCGTCGTGCCGACTACCGACTGCATCATGTAGCTCGTCAGGCTCATCCGCCCGAGCCAGCGGAACGTGCCCAGCACGCGCTGGCCCGCCGCACGGCGGTAGACCAGCGCGAAGCCCGTCACGAGCAGCAGCATGATGTCCAGTTTGAGCAGCGGCGTGCAGATGGCGTCCACCGGCCGGCGCAGGGCGTCCGCGGCGATCCACGCTTCCAGGTGGCCGCAGAGGAAGATCAGTGGGCCGAGCAGCAGCAACGCACCGAAAAAGATGCGGCGCCAGATGATACGGTTGGCATCGTTGACGGCGAACAGGCCGACGCGCCCGGCCAGCATGCCGAACATGAACAGCGCGGGAATCTGCAGGATGCGCCCGCTTTCCCAGCTCCACAGCAGCACGCCCAGCTTGCCGTTCGTGAGGTTGCCGACCGAGACGTCCAGCAGCGAACCGTGCATCAGGTACTCGTTGGCGCGGCCGAAGTAGGCCCAGGATGCCGGATCGGGCAGCTTGCCGGGCGCGCTGCCCAGTGCCGCGAACGCATCGATCCACGCGAACGGCTGCAGGGTGAGGAAGCAGGCCAGCAGGAAGACGGTCCGCGTGCGCAGGCGCGCGACGGGAATCAGGGCCAGGCCCAGCACGGCATACATCGACAGGATGTCGCCATGGTAGAACGCCGAATTCACCAGCCCGAACCCGAGCAGCAGCAGCATGCGCCACGCGAAACGCGGACGGAAATCGTCCCCGCGCTGGGCGCGCGCCTGGAATTGCAGGTGAAACGTCAGACCGAACAGCAGGGCGAAGATCGCATAGGACTTGCCGCCGAACAGGGCGAACATGGTGTCCCAGATTCCCTGGTTCAGCCCCTTCAGCCAGGCCGGGTCTCCCGGCGGCGTGAAATAGAGATCGAAGTGCTCGATGTTATGCAACAGCATGATCGAGACGATCGCAAAGCCGCGCAGGGCGTCGACGAGGTCGAGGCGGGAAGAGGAAGTAGTCGTCATGGGAGGGGCATCATGAGAGGTGTCAGCGATGTGTTGGGACGTGCTGTTCACTGGGGCCCGGCCATTCTAGGTTGAAAACGTTTTCATCTTCAATAATTTTTTGCAATCGCGGATTGAAATCCTTTTTTCGTCCGTGCCGCCGTCGGGGGTACTGATCCTTAGTCCGCGGCGCTGGCAAGCGGTTCGCACCGGCATGCATCCGTTTGCGCTGTGCCAAGCCCGTGCGCATTCCGAAGAACTCCAGTACGCCTGCGTACTCCAAGCAGTGTCGCTCATCTGCCCAGGATCGGAGTCTTCATGCAAAGCGAAATCGATGCCGCGTCCGTCGTCAGGTTCCACGACCGCCAATTGCGCGAACGCGACTGGCCGGTGATGTCCCACGGTGCCTCGCCCGGTGTGTGGGAATGGATCGATGCCAACCACCGTTACAACGGCCTGCTGTGGCGCGAGGAGGACCGGGCGCGCCGGCTGGGCGTGTCCCATGCCGAGATCGCGGCCGGCAAGCGCCTGATCGACCGCTACGACCAGAAGCGCAACGACGCCGTCGAATCCATCGACGAAGCGCTGCTGGCGGTCCTGCGCGCCGTCGTGTGCGCGCCCGGCGCGCGGCTGTCGAGCGAGACGGCGGGCGCCATGATCGACCGCCTCTCGATCCTCGCGCTGAAGGTCCAGCACATGCGCGCGCAGACGCAACGCGCCGACGCGGACGACGAGCATGTCCGCCTCTGTACGGGCAAGCTCGAGCGCCTGCTCGCGCAGCGCCACGACCTGATGTCCTGCCTCGACCTGCTGCTCACGGAAGCGCGGGCCGGACAGGCGTATTTCAAGCTCTATCGCCAGTTCAGGATGTACAAGGATCCCGCGCCCAACCCTTATCTCAATGGACAGGCGCAGGGGCATGGGAGGGCGGCGCCATGAACGAGACGGTCGACGTCCTGATCCCGACCCGCAACCGGCCCGCGGCGCTCGCGGTCACGTTGACGGCGCTCGGCGCCCAGACCTGGCCGGCCCTGCGCGTCGTCGTTGCCGACCAGTCGGATGGCCAGGGTGCATGCGCATGCGGCGAAGTGCAGGCCATCCTGCGCTACCTGCGTGCCACCGGGCGCGGCGTGGACACGTTTCACCGCTCCCGCCGCAGCGGCATGGCGGAACAGCGCGCATTCCTGCTGGCCCAGGCACGTGCCGCCTACTGCCTGTTCGTGGACGACGACGTGATCCTCGAACCGGACCTGGTTGCCCGTCTATACGCCGTCATCCGGGAAGAACGGTGCGGCCTCGTCGGCAGCGCACTGCATGGGCTGAGCTTTCTGGGCCAACTGCGGCCGGTGCAGGAGCACGACTCTRGTCGAACCAAATGTGAGTAGCCGTGTCCAATCGTGATCATGGAAAGCACAATGGGAATCGGGCAGGCCGCCAGGCTGCTGGGGACCACGGTCAAGACTCTGCAGCGCTGGGAGCGTAACGACCAGCTCGCGCTCGGCGAGCGCACCTGGACCTGTGCCGGCTGCGGCGCGCATCACGACCGCGACATGAACGCGCCGATCAATCTGCAACGGCTCGCCACCGGCGCCCATGCGGTGCAAACGGCGCTACCCGAGGCGAGCCAGGCGGTAACGCCGGGCACTGCCGCCGGCGATCGGCCGGTGGGAGGCGGGGAAGTAACGCCTGTCAGGCACGAGCACGGTCAGCAGGACGGCTCGGGGCAGGAAGAGATTGGTGAGCACTTGTGCGCACCTTCTCGATAGCAGAAGACGTGCTGGCCCAGCAGCGCGTCATGGCGCGCTTTGGCGGTTGCGTCATCCTGCCGTCCGGCGCCTATCACATGGAATTGCCGACGACGGTCACGGCACGGGCAATCGATGCGCCTTATATGCTGCCGTTGGCCGACCCGCCGACGGAATCCGTGGCGGAGCCGCCGCGCGCCGGTCGCCATGCCGACGAGGTGGCGATATCGTCCGCGATGTCATCCTGTTGTCTGGCGCATGACGCGCCGACGTGCGGCGACATCGACGACCAGGCGTCCGGGGCCGAGGGGTGACACCAAATCGCGCTCGACCTGCCTGCCTTGGACGATGTACGCAAGATCGCCGTCTTGCGGCCGAGTGCGGTGGGGCCCTGGTGGCCGGAAGATACGCGGCGCACCAGTCGCCCAATCGGTGACGCAACCGGATTGCCGTGCAGGCGCGGCCGGTTGTCCGTGCGGCGCACCCCGATCGATGTCCGTTGGCGTTACCAGTAGGGCCACATGCCGACACTGCGCTGACGGCTCGGCGCCGTATCGGACAGGAGTGCGCGTGCGTGTTGCAGCACCACATGGGTACGTTCCGCACTGGGATCCCAGATGCAACGGTGCGTATGGCGGTCGAGGGGGGCCCAGCGGGCAATGTCGGCCTTGCTGAACACGACGACACTTTTGAGCTTCAGGCCTGCCGCGATGTGGGAAACGCCTGTGTCATTGCAGAGCAATAGCCTCGCATCGCGCAGCAGGACGGCCATCGCGCCAATCGAGATCGGTGCGGCGGCATTGAGCGGGGCATGGTGCATGTGTGCGGCCACCTCGGCGGTCAGGTCGGCCTCGTCGGCCGATCCGGTCAGCACGACCTTGAGGCCGAATTCGTCCGCGAGACGATCGCCCACCTTGGCAAACAGGTGGGCCGGCCAGCATTTGTCCCGCTTGCGTGCGCCCGGATGAATGCACAGGTATTGTCCGGGAACGAGTGAGTCGCCGAGACCGCTCGCGCGCCATTCTTCTTCGTCTTCGCGCGACAGCGGAAATTCAAGATGGGCCCCTGTCGATGGCGCGCCGAGTTGCTCCATCAGCGACAGGAGGCGTTCCGGCTCCGCCCCGATGTTCTGATAGGGAAACAGGACGGTCCGGTCGCGGACGACGGGGCCACCACGATAGAAGCCTGCCATGGCACGCGCGCCGAAGCCGCTGACGATGTCGTTGCTCACGTCGCCACTGCCGTGCAGCTGCAGCGCCAGCGCGAACTGGCGGGTGCACAGGCTCGTATAGAAACGGGCAAGCGCGTCTTGCCGGACCGGTTGTTCGGGCAGCAAAGGATGGCCGGGGAAGGCGATGAATTCATCTACACAGGTGCGGAACCGGTCCGCAAATTGCTGCGCCCAGGGCAAGCCCACCAGCGCGATGTGGGCGCCGGGCAGGGCGGCGCGGAGGGCGCGCAGTGCAGGCACGGCGCACAGCATATCGCCCAGGTGCAGGGCGCGGAATACGACAACCGAAGGCGGATCGAGGCGCTGCAGCAAGGGTCGACGGTACATATTTCCTCACTTTGAGCATGCCGGGAACGTAGGCACTTCCAAGTCTTGGAGCACGATGAGCTGGATTAGTTCATGAGCTGCTATCGAGAAGGTACGCACAAGTGCTCACCGATCTCTTCCTGCCCCGAGCCGTCCTGCTGACCGTGCTCGTGCCTGACAAGCGTCACTTTCCCGCCTCCCGCCGGCCCATCGCCGGCGGCAGTGCCCGGCGTCACCGCCTGGCTCGCCTCGGGTAGCGCCGTTTGCGCCGTGTGGGCGCCGGTGGCGAGCCGTTGCAGATTGACCGCCGCGTTCCCGTCGCGGTCGCGATGCGCGCCGCAGCCGGCACAGGTCCACGTGCGCTCGCCGAGCGAGCTGGTCATTACGCTCCCAGCGCTGCGGAGGCTTGCCCGATTCCCATGTGCTTTCCATGATCACGATTGGACATATCTCCTCACATTTGGTTCGACTAGAGTCGAGCTCCGCATGATCGTTGACGCGGCTGCCGAAACGGCGATCTGCAAGCTGAGCGGCGCCCTGAACGGTGAGTCGAAAGGCGGTATCATCGTCGGCAGTCCACCACCGCACCGGATACGCCATGCTCCAGACCCCCGCCTCGTTCACGCCCCTGATGGCTCCGCAGCAGGATGCCGCACCGCTGTCCTTCGTCTTCCACGGCGGGCGCCTGCTCGTGCGCGAGGCCGACCTCGGCCTGCCCGACGAGGCCGCACTGCGCGGCATGGCGCTCGATCCGCAGCGGCTGCAGCCGGTGGGCCTGCTGGATGACCGGTATTGCCAGGCCGGCTGGGTCGACGACGAGGCCCTGGCGCCGCCCGGTTACGCCTGGCGCGGACTGCGCTCGCTGTTCGGCGAATTCGACGAAGGGCGCCTCGGCGTGGCCGCACGCGCCAGCCAGATCGCCGAATGGGCGCGCACCCACCGTTTCTGCGGCGCCTGCGGCAGTGGGACCATGCCGGCGGCGGGAGAACGCTGTTTCAAGTGCGCGAACTGCGGCCACATGGCGTACCCGCGTATTTCGCCGGCGATGATGGTCCTGATCCGCAACGGCGACAAGGTGCTGCTGGCGCTGCACACGCAGTCCGCGGTACGGCGCTTCGTGCCGCTGGCCGGCTTCCTGGAGGCGGGAGAAACGATCGAGGAAGCCGTGCACCGCGAAGTGTTCGAGGAAGTCGGCCTGCACGTGCACAACCTGCGCTATTTCGGCAGCCAGTCCTGGCCGTTCCCGCACTCGCTGATGATCGCGTTCACGGCCGATTACCTGGGCGGCGACATCTGCACCGATCCCGGCGAGATCATCGAGGCACGCTGGTTCGGTCCCGACGACGAGTGGCCGGAGCGCGTGCCGCACGTGTCGATTTCCAGCATGCTGGTCGACGCGCACCGGCCGGCCGCGCGCTGAGCCGGCGCGCGCAGCCCGTCATGCCTGTTCAGGGCAGTGGCGCGGCCGCGGCCGCGGCCGCGATCTTGCCTTCCACCCGCAGCGACGGCGGCAGGTCATCCGGCCGGGTGCCCGTGCTGCGCAGGCGCACGACGCGCTGCATCAGGTCGAACCAGAAGGGCGCGCCGAACAGCGCCGTCGACGCCGTGATGATCCAGCCGGCCACCTGCAGCGCGAAGTCGGCGCCGGGCACCGGCGGGAAATGGGTCCAGCCGATCGGCAGCGCCATCATGGCGTCGAACACGGCGGGATCGAGCGCGCCGGGCGTGGCGACGCCCGGCGCCTCCCGCAGATGGGCGGCCAGCGAGGGCTGCTGCCACAGCGTGCGGAACAGATGGATGCTGTCGATATTGAACAGGATCGCCAGCAGCAACGCCAGTAGCAGCGAGATCAGCAGCTGCCGCCGTTTATAGATGCCGGACATGCGCGCCATCGCGTTGTCGAACCAGCCGGCCAGCATGTCCTGGAATTGCTGCAGGTCGCGCGCACGTCCGTACAGCGCGCGCATCGCCTGCCTGAGCTGCGGATCGGGGATCGTCTCGATCGCGCCGGCCAGCTGGGCGAAGTCGCCCGGGACGTGCCACAGGCTGTCGACCAGCGCGATCGCAAAATGGGCCGGTTCGATGTACGATGGCCGGGTACGCATGCCCCGCTCGTCCGGCAGCGTACCGTCCGCATGTGGATTGACGAGCGGATGCCGATAGATCGCGCGTGCCAGCCCGTCGAAGCACGGGTCGTTGAGCATGGTCTTGATGCCTGCCAGCAGGGTATTGGCACGCAACCGGAACGCCGCGGCCAGCGCTTCCTGCAACGTGGTGACGATCAAGGCGACCGTGCCATAACAAAATGTCAGGCCGATCGCGACTTCCAGGACAGTGCTCCCAAGCATGGCTGTTCTCCCGCGCAGTGACAAGGACCTCGACTACGCTAGCGCATCCCCGATGAGGCGGCTTTCGTTTTGCGCAAAAGCCGTTGCCATCTGTGGATCGGCCTCATTTTCTATATACTCTCGGCAATCGAAAATTTTAGGGTTAACCATGTCTAACAAAGAAGTCTTCACCGAGCACGACTGGCGCCGCCTGTTGTCCAGCATTGGCGAAGATCCCGACCGCCCCGGCCTGCACGAGACGCCCGCACGCGTCGCCAAGGCCTGGAAACACTGGACTTCCGGCTACGACCAGGATCCGGTCGAAATCCTCAAGGCGTTCGAGGATGGCGCCGAGGAATACAACGAATTGATCGTGGTGCGCGGCATCCCGGTCTACAGCCACTGCGAACACCACCTCGCGCCATTCTTCGGCAAGGCGACGGTCGGCTATCTGCCGAACGGAAAGATCGTCGGGCTGTCGAAGCTGACGCGCCTCGTCGACGTCTTTTCCAAGCGCCTGCAGGTGCAGGAGCGGCTGACGGTCCAGATCGCCAACACCTTGATGGAAGTGCTGGAACCGAAAGCCGTCGGCGTGGTCATCAAGTGTCGCCACATGTGCATGGAAAGCCGCGGCATCCGCACGCCGGGCGAAGAAACCATCACCTCGGCCCTGCTCGGCGAGCTGCAGCCGAACCTGGCACTGCGCACCGAATTCCTGTCGCTGGCGCGCGACTGAGTTACCCCTCCGGGGCGCGTCCCAGCGCCCCTTTTTCCCTGTCGATCCGCCTCTTGTTGCCGGAATGCGGCGCTTTGTACATGTTCTCCAAAAAATGTACATGTTCTCCAAAAAAACGAGCCATGATTCCGAACAAGTTGTGTAGACTGTATTTACTGGGCGCTCGTGTTCAGGCTGGCGCGACAAGGCACTAACGCCCGTCGATGATCGGGAACCTGTTCCGGATCATGTGTCTCCAAGTGACTTTGAGGCGATCGACATGGCCAGGCCAAATTTTCCAAGCGATGTACCGCGTGAACAGTTCGAGACCGTGCGTGAAATGCTGGAAGCGGCCCGCCGCAAGACGCGGCCGCGCAAGCACGATCTGTACGATGTCTTCTGCGCCGTCCTGTACTTCCTCCACACCGGCAGCGCATGGCGCAGCATGCCGCCCGAGTTCCCGCCGTGGCGTACCGTGCACGAATACTTCACGCAATGGACCATGCTGCGCGAAGGCGACCGCACCCTGCTCGAGCAGGCGCTCGACCGGCTCGGACGCACGGCCGAAATCGCGCGTCTGCGCCAGCTGACGGGCCAGCGCTGAATCCGCGCTGAATCCGGTCCGCAGTGCCGGCGTACCGGCTGCCGCCGCTGGTGGCGTGAGGTGTCGCTGCGTGCACTGTGAGCGCTATCCGCGCGGCGCCGCGTCGGCGCGTCGCCCGGCATGGATCTTTCCGCGCGGCTGCTGCCATCCGTCATCGCTTCGCGCTTAACGGGGGCCGAGCCGGTTTCGTCCGATCCGCTTGATGAAAAGCGAGTCGCTCCACGATGGGGTGGCGGCCGTGATGGCGCTGCGCTACAGTGAAGTCATCGTCACGCGCCTGCCATGCCCATCATGCTGGAACATCTGAATCTGCTGTGGTATTCCGGGTTGAATGCGGCTGCCGGCCTGCATGGCTGGCGCCTGGAACTCGGCCTGTTCATCGCCGAACGGCTGATCCTGCTCGTCCCGCTCGGTCTCGCGCTCCTGTGGATGAGCGGCGACGTCGCCCGGCGCGCGGCGGCCGTGAAGGCGCTGGCGGCCATCGCCTGCGCGCTGGCGGGCAATGCCTTGATCGGGCTGGCGTGGTATCACGCGCGCCCGTTCGTCGTGGGCGCCGGCCATGCGTTCATGCGGCATGCGCCGGACAGTTCCTTCCCGAGCGACCACGGCACCGTCATGTTCACGGCCGCGCTGGTGCTGGCGTCCAGCGCGGCGCCGGCTGCCCGCCGCTTCGGCATTGCGTTGGTGCCGCTGGCCTGTGCCGTGGCTTGGTCGCGGATCTACCTGGGTATTCATTGGCCGCTGGACATGCTGGGCGCGCTGGGCATGGCCGTGGGCGCGGCCCTGTTGTTCCGGACGGCGAGAATGGACGTCCTGTGCGCGACCCTGGCCGGTTCTCTCGCCACGTTTTATCGACGGGTGCTCGCGGTGCCGATCGCGCGCGGTTGGCTGCGGCCCTGATCCGCCGCGTCTTGCTGCGTATTTATTGCGCGGCCGCCACCGAGCCTTCGGCCGGCTCGAATATGAGCCGCTTTTTCGCATCCATGTGGAAGACGCCGATCGGCTGTGCCTGGACATTGTCCGATGGCTCCGGCAACTGTCTGCAGTCACGGGTTTCCACCTGCCACATCTCGTCGCCCGAGCGCAGCAGGAAGCTCTCGTCGCCCGTCGAGAACAGCTCGACGTTCAGGTCGGCCAGCGGCGTCTTGCCGAGGTCGAACTGGCGCTGGCAGTCCGGCAGGCGCGATGCGATCAGGCGCAAGCCTACCTGTTTGCTCCAGAAATAGTCCTGCGTGACGACCATGGTCAGGGCGTGGTCGTTGCCGTCGATCGTGTAGCTGGCCGATTCGTTGACGCAGCCGGCCATCAGCAAGAGCGGGGTCAACAGGAGCAAGGTGGAGCGCATGGTCGTTTCCGGGTTGGCGATGCTTCTGTGCATCACTGTACGAGTATAGAGCCCTTCAAACGCCTGCCGCAACGGCGCGCGTCAACCGGGTTGCTCGCGCTCCATCTTAAGTATTTGATTTCCTTAAGGAATTTACTTCTGGCGCGCTCCGCGATTTTTTGAATTCGGAGATGATGATCGAGGTACTTTTCGGAAGCGAGTTCAACGATGCCAGACGATGACCACAGACCATTGGAACAGCGTGCGCAGGTTGCGGCGCCGTCCTACGCGCCGCCGCAACCGCTCACCCTGCGGATCAATGGCGCCGAGCACCACCTGACGATCGAACCCCGCGTGACGTTGCTGGACGCATTGMGCGAAGTGCTGGGTCTCACCGGCACCAAGAAGGGCTGCGATCGCGGCCAGTGCGGCGCGTGCACGGTGCTGGTGGATGGCCAGCGCATCAATGCCTGCCTGACGCTGGCGATGATGCACGACGGCCGCGAGATCACCACGGTGGAAGGCTTGTCCCAGGACGGGCAGCCGCACCCGATGCAGCAGGCCTTCATGGATTGCGACGGCTTCCAGTGCGGCTACTGCACGCCGGGGCAGGTATGTTCGGCGGTGGCGCTGCTGGACGAGGTCAAGGCAAGGCAAGCCAGCATGCTGACCGAAGGCGACCAGCTGGCGCCGGGCGCGCTGTCGGAAGACGAGATCCGCGAGCGTATGAGCGGCAACCTGTGCCGCTGCGGCGCGTATCCCAACATCGTCAAGGCGATCCACAGCGTGGTCTTGCGCCAGGCCTAGGAACAGGACGCATGCATTCGATCTTCTACGACCGGGCCCTTGACGTGAACCATGCGCTCGAGCTGGCGCGCCAGCCGGGCGCGAAATTCATCGGCGGCGGCACCAATCTGCTCGACCTGTACAAGAGCGGCATCGAAACACCGGTACGCCTGGTGGACGTGAGCCGGCTGCCGCTGGCCGACATCGAGGACACACCGGGCGGCGGACTGCGCATCGGCGCCATGGCCAGCAACACGGCGGCGGCGAATCACCCGCTCGTGCGCCGGCGCTACCGCCTGCTGTCGGAGGCGCTGCTGAACGGCGCGTCGACCCAGTTGCGCAACATGGCGACCGTCGGCGGCAACCTGCTGCAGCGCACCCGCTGCCATTACTTCACCGATCCGACGTTCCCCCACTGTAACAAGCGCGATCCCGGCTCCGGATGCGACGCCATCGACGGCCACAACCGCATCCACGCGATCCTGGGCGCCAGCCCGCACTGCATCGCCACGAATCCCTCCGACATGAGCGTGGCCCTCGTCGCACTCGACGCCATCGTCCACCTGCAGGGGCCGGACGGCGCGCGGCAGCTGCCCGTCGCCGATTTCCACCGTCTGCCGGAAGACCGGCCCCAGGACGACACCGTGATCCGTCCGGGCGAACTGATCACGGCGGTGGAATTGCCGCCGTCGCCGTTCGGGCAGCATTCGCATTACCTGAAGGTGCGCGACCGCGCCAGCTATGCGTTCGCGCTCGTGTCGGTGGCGGCCGCCGTCGACCTGGATGGCGCGACGATCCGCGACCTGCGCATCGTGCTGGGCGGCGTGGCGCACAAACCCTGGCGCGCGCACGGCGCGGAACAGCGACTGCGCGGCCACGCGCTGGACGCGTTGACCGATGACGTGCTGGGCAAGGCGGGTGCGGATGCCGTCGCCGGCGCGCAGCCGCATGCGCACAACGCATTCAAGGTCGAACTGGCGCAGCGTGCCGTCGCGCGCGCACTGCGGATCGCCACGGGCACGGCGGGGGGAATGGCATGAGCATCACGGGCGCACCCATCAATCGTGTCGACGCCTGGGCGAAAGTCAGCGGGGCAGCGCGCTATTCGGCCGAGCATCCGGTCGACGGCGTGGTTCACGCGGTCCTCGTCATGAGTACGATTCCCAGCGGGCGCGTGCTGCACATCGACGACAGCGCGGCGCGCGAGGTGCCCGGCGTGCTGCTCGTGATGACCCACGAGAATGCTTCGGCCGGCGGTCCGGTGCGCCTGCCGCAGAAGACGAAGGACGGCAAGCTGCAGCCGCCCATCGGCCGCCGGCTGACCCTGCTGCAAGAGGACGAGGTCCATTACAACAACCAGCCGATCGCCGTCGTCGTGGCCGACACGTTCGAGCGCGCGCGCGAGGCCGGGGCCAGGCTGCGTATCGACTACGAACGCAAGCCGGCCGTGCTCGACTTCGAGCAGGCGAAGCAGTTCGTGCACCCGCCGGAAAAGGTCTTGACGGAAGAGACCGACACGAAGCGCGGCGACCTGCACGCGGGTCTCTTGACCGGCAGCGCGAAAATCGATGTCACCTACACGACGCCGGTCGAGAACCACAACCCGCTCGAGACGCACGCGACGATCGCGCACTGGGACGGCGACCGCCTCACCTTGTACGACTCGACGCAATACATGAAGGGCGTGCAGCGCATCGTCGCCAGCATCTTCGATATGCCGCCGGAAAATGTCACGGCGATCTGCCCGTATGTCGGCGGCGGCTTCGGCTCGAAGGGTTCCGTGTGGTCGCACGTCGTGCTGGCGGCAATGGCGGCGAAGCAGCTGGGGCGTCCCGTGAAACTGTCGCTGGACCGCAACCAGATGTTCGGCCCGGTCGGCACCCGCCCGAACACCGAACAGCGCATGCGCATGGCGGCGCTGCCGGACGGGCGCATGACGGCGTCCAGTCACGACACGATCGCCTACACGTCGATGATCGAGGACTGGATCGAACCATGCGGCCTCGTCACGCGCATGATGTATGAAAGCCCGAACCAGGAAACGTCGCACCGGCTGGCGCGCATGCACCTGGGCACGCCCACGTTCATGCGCGCGCCCGGGGAAGCCACCGGCTCGTATGCCCAGGAATGTGCCATCGACGAGCTCGCCTATGAGCTGCACATGGACCCGCTCGCCCTGCGCCTGAAAAACTACACGGAACGGGATCCCGGCAAGAACCTGCCGTTCTCGAGCAAGTCGCTGCGCCAGTGCTACGACATCGGCGCCGAGCGCTTCGGCTGGCGCGAACGCAACCCGCAGCCACGCTCGATGCGCCAGGGCGACAAGCTGGTCGGCTGGGGCATGGCGACGGCGAGTTATCCGACCAATCGCTCGCCGGCGGAATGCGCCGCGACCCTGATGCCGGACGGTACCGCGCTGTTCCGCTCGGCCACCCAGGATCTCGGCACGGGAACGTACACCGTGATGACGCAGGTCGCGGCGGACGCGCTGGGCGTGCCGGTCGAGCATGTGCGTTTCGAACTGGGCAATTCGCACATGCCCGAGGCGCCCGTCTCGGGTGGGTCGATGACGGTGGCCAGCGTGGCGCCGGCCGTACAGGCGGCAGGCAAGGCGCTGCGCCTGAAGTTGCTGGGCATCGCCGCCGCGGACCAGAGATCCCCGCTGTTCGGTGCGACGGCCGACCAGGTCGGCGTGGATGCGACGACGGACGGCGGCGAGCTCTATTTGCTGGCCGATCCGGCCAAACGTGAACCCATGCAGGCGATCGCCGCCCGCCACGGCGCGCCGGTCGAAGCGACGGCGAAGACGGAACCCGGCGACGAGAAGCAGAAGTACTCGATGCACTCGTTCGGCGCCGTGTTCGTCGAGGTGACGGTGGACGAGGAGCTCGGCGAGATCCGCGTGCCGCGCGTGGTCGGCGTCTATGGCGTCGGCAAGCTGATGAACGAGAAGATGGGGTACAGCCAGCTGATGGGCGGGATTGTCTGGGGCATCAGCCTGGCGCTGTTCGAAGAAACGCTGATCGACAAGCGGGAAGGCCGCGCGGTGAACGGCAACCTGGCCGAATACCACGTGCCGACGAATGCCGATATCCAGGCGATCGACGTGCAGATCGTGGATGAGGACGACCCGCACGTGAACCCGCTGGGCGCCAAGGGGATCGGCGAAATCGGCATCACGGGCGTCGGCGCGGCGATCGCGAATGCCGTCTTTCACGCGACGGGCAGGCGGGTGCGCGACTTGCCGATCACGCTGGACAAGCTGTTGTAGGTAGCGGGTAGCGGGTCGCGCGTAGGGTGGGCAGCTCCACCACGCAATCCAGAATAAACGCGCCGTATGCGCTGCCCACGCGTGACGTGTGCATCATGTTGGCTGCCGCATCGTGACAAACGCAGCGCGCACGCGACGTCCACGCCGCATTACCCGGCGTGGTGCGGCTGCGCCCCATGCTCTTCTTGCGCACGTTCCGCACCAGCGTGCTCATCGCCATGCTTGGCGCCATGCTCCCACCCGCCACCCAACGCCAGGAACAACTGCACCTGATCCGCCGCCAGCTGCGCATCGGACGCCGCCAGCACGCTCTCGGCGCTGGCCAGGGTGCGGTCCGCGTCGAGCTGGGACAGGAAGTCGGTGCGCCCGAACTGGTACAGCCTGGCCGACTGGCGCGCGGCAAGGGCGCTCTGGTCGCGTGCGGCGCGTAGAAACGCGTTGCGGTCGAGTTCGCGGGCGTAGACGGTGAGTGCGCTCTCCGTCTCGCGCAGCGCGTTCAGCACGACGGCATCGAAGCGGGCCAGCGCGCCGGCCGTGTTGGCCCTGGCCTGGGCGATGTGGGAGCGGGCCGGGCTCGTGGCCGGCAGGCTCCACGAGATCAGCGGGCCCAGGCTGAATTTCCACGTGTTCGCATCGCCGAACTGGTTCATCATGCCGATCGCGCCGACCGATGCACCCAGCTTGATGTTCGGGTACAGCTCGGCCGTCGCCACGCCGATGCGCGCGGTCGCGCCCGCGAGCTGGCGTTCGGCCTGGCGGATGTCCGGACGGCGGCGCAGCAGGGCGGCGCCATCCCCGACCGGGATCGTCGCGGCGACGCGCGGCGGGGTGGCGCATTGTGCGACCTCGGCCGGGAACCGGCTCGGCACTTCACCGGTCAAAACAGCGAGACGGTACAGCGCCGTCCGGCGGCGTGCCTCCAGCGGTGGCAGGTTGGCGCGCAGTTGGTCGAGCTGGGCCTGGGCACGGGTGGTGTCGATGGCAATGCCGCGGCCGCGCTGGACGCGTTCGGTCGTGAGCTTCACGAATTTTTGCTGCAGATCGACGGAGTCCTGCGCCACTTTCAGCTGGTAGCCGGCCGAGCACGCTTCCGCATAGGCGCGGGTCGTGTCGGCCGCGACGATGACGTGCGTCAGGTCGCTGGCGGCCTGTGCGGCTTCGACATCCGCTTCCGACGCCTCGACGGCGCGGCGGATGCGGCCCCACAGGTCGAGCGTGTAGCCGATCTTGATGTCGCCGTCGTACAAGCCATCGGTGGGCAGCTGTTCCGGAATACCCAGCTGCGCGCCGGCGATGCGGCCGTACAGCGGGGCGGCGCTCATCTCGACTTCGGGGCGCTTCTTTTCCCCGACCTCTTCCAGCACGCCATGCGCGCGCTGGAGGTTGGCGGCGGCTACGCGCAGGTCGGCGTTGTTGGCGAAGGCCCTGGCGACCAGCTTGTCGAGCAGCGGGTCCTGGTACAGGCGCCACCAGTCGGCCGGCAGCGGGTCGGACTTGAAGGGCTGTTCGGTTGCGCCCATGAACGGGGCGTTGGCCGCGTCGCGCTTGACCACGGCTTCGTTCGGCACGTGGTAGTCGGGGCCGACCGTGGTACAGGCGGCCAGCGCGGCCGCCATCAGCGACAGCGCGCATGCTTTCCTGGCTGCTTTCCTGGCGTTAGAGCGGTACAGGGTCATGATCGTTGCTTCAGCGTGGTGGTCGCGGGGGCCGATGCCACGGCCCGTGCCGGGGTTGCCGGGGCACGGGTCGGCGAAGGTGTCGGCGCCGGCAATACCTTGACGGTCGCCGTCTGGCCGGCGACGAGGCGCACGTTGGY
This sequence comes from Massilia sp. P2_C2, assembly GCF_056404615.1. NCBI lineage: Bacteria > Pseudomonadati > Pseudomonadota > Betaproteobacteria > Burkholderiales > Oxalobacteraceae > Massilia > Massilia sp. P2_C2. The sequence goes on from NZ_JBFUDR010000027.1 coordinate 31,548, forward strand.
CGGCACCGGGTCGAGGGCGATGCGCACCGGGATGCGCTGGGCCAGGCGGACCCAGTTGAAGGTCGGGTTCACGTTCGGCAGCATGTTGGCGCCGGTGCTGCGGTCGCGGTCGGCAATGCCTTCGGCAAAGCTTTCGACGTGGCCATGGATTGGCTGGCGTGTGCCCATCAAGGTGACGTCGACCGGGGCGCCGGGCTGGATGCCGGGCAGCTTCGTCTCTTCGAAGTAGCCTTCGACGTAGAACGAGCCGCTGTCGACGACGGCCATTACGGGGTGTGCCGCGGTGGCGTAAGCGCCTTCGCGCAGGTCGAGGTTCGTCACGATGCCGTTCACGGTCGAGACGACGTGTGTGCGCTCGAGGTTCAGCTTCGCCGTGTCGCGGTTGACGATGGCTTGCGCCAGCGCGGCTCTAGCCTGGTCGGTGCGGGTCTGGCCCTGTTCCCGGGTTTCCTGCGACACGAGGTCGTCGAGCTGGGTGTTGCGCTTGTTCTCGCGCAGCGCCTGGGCCAGCGCCGCTTCGGCCGCCGTCACCTGGGCTTCGGACTGGCGCAGGGCCAGTTCGAAGCGGGCGCGGTCGATCTCGAACAACGGCTCGCCGGCCTGCACCTGCTGGTTGTCGTGCACGTGGACCTTGGTCACCTGGCCGGTCACGTCGGGCGCGACCTGCACGACATAGGCTTTCACGCGGCCGTCGCGCGTCCACGGCTCGACCTCGTAGTGGCGCCACAACTGCCAGCCGGCATAGACCGCACCCGCGGTTACCACCGCCGTGATACTGACCCGGCCAATTTTCGACAAAACAGTTTTCATAGCCATCTCAGGACCAGTTGCGTGTGGTGTACGTCAGTGCGCCGAGCACGATGACGAACAGKGAAAAATCGAACAGGGCCGGGTGCCAGACCAGGCGGTAGAAGCCGGTCTTCGCCAGGACGAGGCTGAACAGCCGCGCGACCACCAGTGCCGCCAAGGTGAGCAGCAGGAGCGGAGGAACGTAGAGGCCGTAGATGCTGACTTCGCCGATCATCGGATCTCCATTCAGATTGCAGTGGCGAGGGACGGCGCATACGGCGCCGCCTTGGGAAACAGGTCGCGGCGCATGCCGGTGAGCGCGGCAAGCGCCTCGCGTCGGGCGTCGCCACGCCGGGCGTCGCTACGCCGGGCGTCGCTACGCTCGCCCGCGCAGATGGCGCGCAGGGCGTTGTCGAGCGAGTCCAGCAGGCTGCGCTCGCAGCCGGCGTCGACCGTCGGACGCAGCGCGAAATGGCGAGACAGCTGCTTCATCAGCGGGCCGACGGCAGCATCGTAGCGGCCCAGCCGGGCGCGCACGCTTTGCAGCAGGGTCATGTTCAGACCGATGCGCAGGTCGCGCAGGGCGTCGACGGCCTGCAGGTCCTGGTCCTTGCCGGCCAGCGCCAGGCGTGGCGTCAGCATGCCGACGCGGTCGACCATCCTGGCCGAGAATTCCGGCAGCGACGGCACCCGTTTCCCGCTGCCCAGTTGCGCCAGCTCGCTCCAGCCGGCCTTCAGCAGGCGGCGCGCGGTCCAGCCGGCGCCGACCCGGCGGAACACGCTCGTGGTGACGGCGGCGGCGACATAGCCGACGACCTGCGCCAGCGTACTGTTCAGGAACGACACCATGTCGGCGTTGTGCGTGTCGATCATCGCCAGCGTGCCGCAGATGCCGAACAGGAAGGGCATGGCGCGGCCGAACGTCGCCGGCCGGGCCAGCAGCACGCCCAGCACGAGGAAGGTCGGGGCGCAGGCCAGCATGAAGGTCTCGAAATTGTGCACGGCCGGCAGGATGCCGAGCAGGTAAAGGGCCGACAGCGGGATCGAAAAGATCGAATACCACATGAAGCTCTTGATGAACGGTACGGGATCGTCCTGCGTGGAAAAGAAGCAGCACAGCACGGCCGTCATCATCGGCGCGGCGGCGCCGGATGGCCAGCCGGTCACGATCCAGAATGCGCAGCAGGCCAGCACGGCGACCATGGCGGCGAAGGCGGACAGCAGGGCCATGCCGCAGTCCAGGTGCAACGCGCTCACCGGTACGCCGGGCAGGTGGCGCACGGCGTCGGGCAGGGTGCCGTGCACGCCGGCGTCGATGTGCTGGCGCAGGGTGCGCGTCTCGACGCAGATCTCGATCAGGCGGCGCAGGCGCGCGGCCAGGTTCACTTCGATCATGCCGGTCCAGCCGAGCGTGTCGTCCACCGCGGGTTCGAGCGCGGCGATGCGCTGGCGCAGCACGGCGCCCTCGGCGTCGAGCGACACGTCCCTGGGGCTCTCGGTGAGGGCGACGACGTCCTGCAGCAGCGCGCGCCAGCGTTCCGACACCTCGGTGGCGCCGAGGTCGCGCAGCGCCGTCAGGCGGTCCTCGATGCCGGACACGATGGGCACGAACGCGGCCAGGCGTTCCTGCAGCGCGTTCACGGCCTTCTCGGTCCAGCGCAGGTGCGACGTGTCGAACGGCAGGTGGGTGGTCATCAGGCGCATTTCCGTGATGTCGCCCGCGAGCTTGCGGCGGTCGGCGGCGGTGCGGACGTCGCCGGCCGGATTCAGGGCGTCGCGGATCCAGTGCTGGGCATCGCGCACGGCGTGGTCGAGGCGGGCCAGCAGCATCGGACCGAACGGCTGCGGCAGCACGAGGCTGTGGACGACGGTGGCGCAGGTGATCCCGAGCAGGATCTCCTCGACGCGGGCGAGGGCGATGTCGAAGATGGCGCCCGGTTCGTTCACGGCGGGGAAGGCGATGAGGCCGGCGGTATAGCCGCCCAGCATCAGCATGTACGAACGCGGGGTGCGGTCGAGCAGCGAAAAATACAGGCAGCCGGCGATCCACAGGGCCAGCGCCAGCGACAGCAGTTCAGGCGAGTTGATCAGCCGGGGCACGAGGAACGTCACCATGATGGCACCGAGGACGGTACCACCTGCGCGGAACAGCCCCTTGGAACGGGTCGGCCCGGCAAATGGCGCGGCGCAGATGTACGACGTCATCATCGCCCAAAACGGTCGCGGCAGTCCGATGTGCATCGATAGATAGACCGCGAGCATCGCTGCCGCGAATGACTTGACGGAGAACAGTACCTCCGCGCGCGTGGCGAACTTCATGCGCTCTTGCGTTCTTCGGTCGCCTCGGCCTGAACGTTCGCGATGGCGGTCGGCAGGCCGGACAGCACGCGCAGCGTCGCCTCGACGTCGGCCGGATCGAAGGCGCCGAACAGCTTGCGGCGGAAGGGCGTCAGCGCCTGGTCCATCAGGGCGGCCGTTTTCAAACCCTCGTCGGTCAGGCGCAGGATCTTGGCGCGGCGGTCTTGCGGATCCTCATGGCGCTCCACGAGGCCGGACCCGATCAGGTGGTCGACGATGCGCACGAGCGACGACGCTTCCAGGCTCAGCGTCTCCGCCAGGATGCCCGGCCGCACGCCACCATCGCCGAAGCGGCTGATGACCAGCACGGGCAGGCCGGTCGCCTGGGACAGGCCGAAGTCGGACGCGACCTTGTCGGCGGCGGCACGGTAGGCGCGCGAGGCATGGGTCAGCGCGGCGGTGAGACTGC
>NZ_JBFUDR010000028.1:0-34067 GCF_056404615.1 Massilia sp. P2_C2
GCGCCGTGGTGCGCCAGGGCGAGGCGCTCGTGACGCTCCGGAGCCCCGCCGTCGCGCAATGGCGCGCCGAGGCGCAGGCGACTCTCCGGCGCCTGCAGCTCGCGCGCACCACCCACGCGCGGGAAAAGACGCTGTGGGACGAGCGCATCTCCGCCCGCCARGACCTGGAGGCCGCCGCGACGGCCCTGCAGGAAGCCGACATCGCCGCCCAGGCCGCGGCCCAGCGTCTGCGCGCCCTCGGCATCGACGGCGGCGCCGTGTCGGGCAGCGTGACGGTGCGCGCGCCGTTTGCCGGCGTCGTCGTCGACAAGCCGGCCGTGGCGGGCCAGGCCGTCGACGAGACCAAGCCTTTGCTGACGATCGCCGACCTGGCGCACGTGTGGGTCGAGGCGGCCGTGCCCGCGGACAGCCTGGGCCAGGTCGGCACGGGCATGGCGGCGAAGATCAGCGTGGGCACGAGGCCGGACGAGATCGACGGCACCGTGGCCTTCGTCGACCCGGTCCTCGGTGAAACGACGCGCATGGCGACGGCCCGCATCGCCCTGCCGAACCGGGACGGCCGGCTGCGGCCCGGCATGCTGGCGAGCGTCGACCTGATGGGGCCGCAGGCGCAGGTCCCCGTGACGGTGGCCGCCGACGCCATCCAGACGATCCACGAGCACAGCGTCGTGTTCGTCCGCACGCAGGCCGGGTTCGAGGCGCGCGACGTCGTGCCCGGGCGCTCGGACGGCAGGCGCACGGAGATCGTGCGGGGCCTGGCGGCCGGGACGACGTATGCGGCCGGCGGCAGCTTTTTGTTGAAGGCGGACCTCGGCAAGAGCGACGCCGGGCACGACGATTGAGCGGGGCGACCATGTTCCAGAAACTCATCGCCGGTGCCATCGCGCGCCGCTGGCTGGTCGTGCTTGCCGTCCTCGCCCTCGCCGCACTGGGTGTCTTCAATTATCAGCGCCTGCCGATCGACGCCGTGCCCGACATCACGAACGTGCAGGTGCAGATCAACACGGCGGCACCGGGCTACTCKCCGCTGGAAGTCGAGCAGCGCATCACCTTCCCCATCGAGACGGCGATGAACGGCCTGCCACGGCTCGAGCAGGTGCGTTCGCTGTCGCGCTATGGCCTGTCGCAGGTCACCGTCGTCTTCCGCGACGGCACCGACATTTATTTTGCGCGTCAGCTCGTGAACGAAAGGCTGCAGCAGGCGAAAAGCCGGCTGCCGGACCGGGTCGAACCGGTGCCGGGGCCGATCGCGACGGGCCTCGGCGAAATCTTCTACTGGACGGTGGAAGCGCGCGCCGGCGCCGTCAAGCCGGACGGCACGCCGTACACGCCGGCCGACCTGCGCGAGATCCAGGACTGGATCGTGGCGCCGCAGCTGCGCGGCGTGGCCGGCGTGACGGAAGTGAACACGATCGGCGGCTACCTGAAGGAATACCAGGTCGCCCCCGACATGGCGCAACTGACGGCGCGCGGCTTATCTCTGGCCACGCTGGTGAATGCCATCGACCGCAACAACGCCAACGCGGGTGCGGGCTATATCGAGCGGGGCGGCGAACAATTCGTCGTGCGCACGCCGGGGCAGGTGAAATCGCTGGGCGAGATCCGCAACATCGTGCTGGACGTCGTCGACGGCGCCCCCGTGCGCGTGCGCGACGTGGCCGCCGTCGAACCGGGGCGCGAACTGCGCACCGGTGCCGCTACCGAGAATGGACAGGAGGTCGTGCTGGGCGCCGTCTTCATGCTCATCGGCGAAAACAGCCGCGCCGTGGCGGAGCGCGCGCGCCTTAAACTGGCCGAGGTGAACCGCTCGCTGCCGCCCGGCGTGCAGGCGCTGCCCGTGTACGACCGCGCGGTACTGGTCGACAAGGTCATCGCCACCGTCCGCAACAACCTCGTCGAAGGCGCCCTGCTCGTCATCGCGATCCTGTTCGTCTTCCTGGGCAACCTGCGCGCGGCGCTCGTGACGGCCCTCGTGATCCCGCTCGTGATGCTGATGGTGTTTACGGGCATGGTCGGGGCGGGCGTGAGCGTCAACCTGATGAGCCTGGGCGCCCTCGACTTCGGCATCATCATCGACGGCGCCGTCGTCATCGTCGAGAACTGCATCCGCGGCCTCGGCCTCGCCCAGGCCGCGCTGGGACGGCCGCTGACGGCAGACGAACGCCGCGCCGAAGTCATGCTCGCCGCCGCCGAGGCACGCCGGCCGCTGCTGTTCGGCCAGCTGATCATCATGACGGTCTACCTGCCGCTGCTGGCGCTGTCCGGCATCGAGGGCAAGATGTTCCACCCGATGGCGATCACGGTCGTGATGGCGCTGGCCGCCGCGATGATCCTGTCGGTGACGTTCGTGCCGGCCGCCGTCGCGCTGTGCGTGCGCGGCAACGTGGCCGAACGCGAGAATCGCCTGATGCACAAGGCGCGCGACCTGTACCGCCCGCTGCTGGACTGGGTGCTGCGCAACCGCCCGGTCGCGCTGACGTTCGCGGTGCTGAGCGTGCTGCTGACCGGCCTGCTGGCGACGCGCCTGGGCACGGAATTCGCGCCCAACCTGAGTGAAGGCGACCTGGCCGTGCTCACCTTGCGCATTCCCGGCACGAGCCTGCAGCAATCGGTGGCGATGCAGCAGAAGCTGGAGACGGCGCTACTGCGCGAATTTCCGGAAATCGAGCGCATGTTCGCGCGCATCGGCACGGCCGAGGTGGCGACGGACCCGATGCCGCCCAACGCGGCCGACAGCTACATCATCCTGCGCCCGCACCGGGACTGGCCRCAGCCGCGCCGCACGCATGCGCAGCTGGTGGCGGCGATCGCCGCGGCGGCACAGCGCATCCCGGGCAACAGCTACGAGTTTTCGCAGCCGATCCAGCTGCGCTTCAATGAACTGATCTCGGGCGTGCGCAGCGACGTGGCCGTGAAAGTCTTCGGCGACGACACGGCCGCGATGCAGGCGACGGCGCAGCGCATCGCGCGGGTGCTGGAGCGGCTGCCCGGCGCGGCCGAGGTCAGGGTCGAGCAGACGGAAGGATTGCCGGCACTGACCCTGTCCGTCGACCGCATCAAGGCTGCGCGCTACGGCCTGAACGTGGCGGACGTGCAGGAAGCGTTCGGTACGCTCGTCGGCGGCCGCGACGTGGGCGTCGTGTTCGAGGGCGACCGCCGCTTCGCCATCACCGTGCGCCTGCCGGAAGGAGAGCGCAACGACGTCGAGGCGCTGCGCCGGCTGCCGATCTCGCTGCCGGTGCAAAGCGGCTCCGCCGCCAGCATCCCGCTGTCCGCGATCGCCACCCTGGACTTCGTGCCGGAAGCGAACCAGATCAGCCGCGAGAACGGCAAGCGCCGCATCGTCGTCACGGCCAATGTGCGCGGGCGGGATCTGGGCTCGTTCGTCGGCGAGCTGCGCGCGCAACTCGGCAAGGTGGCACTGCCGRCGGGCGTCTGGCTGGGCGTCGGCGGCCAGTTCGAGAACCTGCAGGCGGCCAGCCGGCGCCTGGCCCTCGTCGTGCCGGCCGCGCTGGCCCTCGTGTTCGCGCTGCTCTACCTGATGTTCAACAGCGTGAAGGATGGGCTGCTCGTGTTCAGCGGCATCCCGTTCGCCATCAGCGGCGGCGTGCTGGCCCTGTGGTTGCGCGACCTGCCGCTGTCGATGTCGGCGGCGGTCGGGTTCATCGCCCTCTCCGGCGTCGCCGTGCTGAACGGCCTCGTGATGATCGCGTTCGTGCGCACGCTGCGCGACCAGGGGCGATTGCCCGGCGAGGCCATGCGCGAAGGCGCCCAGGTGCGGCTGCGCGCCGTGCTGATGACGGCGCTCGTCGCCTCGCTGGGCTTCCTGCCGATGGCGCTGGCGACGAGCACCGGCGCCGAGGTGCAGCGGCCGCTGGCGACGGTCGTCATCGGCGGGATCCTGTCGTCGACGGCGCTCACCTTGCTGATTTTGCCGGCGCTGTACACGTGGGCACATGAAAGTTCCCGCGAACGTCAGCATCGTTGACCGTCCCCGTGCGTACCGTCGGCGGGGACGGATGCGCAAGCCGGACAAGCCGTGCGTGTGGCAGACTTTGGCATCGTCACACGACACGGATACGGTATGGACATCGGACGCATCGAAGCACTGGCCCTGCGCACGCACGTCGCCGGGCCGCCCGCGCGCGTGGACGGCGCGCGCGCCATCGCGGGCCAAGGGCTGGACGGCGACGTGCACGCCGACCCGCTGTCGCCGCGCCAGCTGCTGCTGGCCGGCACGGACGCCTACGACGCCTTCGCGCTGCCGCCGCACGCGCTGCGCGAGAACCTGCTGGTGGACCTCGACACGTCGCGCCTGCGCTCCGGCACCGTCCTGCAGGTCGGCCACGGCGTCCTGCTGCGCCTGATGTTCCAGTGCGAGGCCTGCGGCCACCTGGACGCCCACCGGCCGGGCCTGGCCACGCGCATCGGCACGCGGCGCGGCATGCTGGCGCGCGTGCTGCGCGGCGGCGAGCTCCGCCCGGGCGACCCCGTGCGCGACCTGGGCCGCCTGTTGCCGGCCTGGTCCGACGACTGGCGCGAGCGCATCGTGCTGGTGCTCGATGCGCTGCCGCCGGCCAGCGTGATCACGTATAAGCGGCTGGCGCAACTGGCTGGCGTGGCGTCGAGTTATTGCCGTGCTTTCCCGGGGCTGATCGCCCGGCTCGGGCCGCGCTATGCGCGCAGGGCGGTGCCGACGCAATCGGATGTTCCGCTGCCGCGCTGGGAGGGGCAGGGGTTGTTCGAGCATGCAGTTGTCGACGTGCCGGCGGACCGGCTGTTGTCCGCCGAAGCCGTGCCCTGAGACCGGCCCGGCGCTGTCAGTTCAGCCGCGGCGCAATCACCAGTTCCGGCTGCGGCCGTGGCGCGTGCGCCGACAGTTCGGCCGGCGCCACCTGCTGCGGCAAGGCCACGATTCTTTCCCACAGCGCGAAGCCGGCCGTGCGGTTGGTCTTGCTGAGCTGGTAGGCCGGCAGCGCATCCATGCCGTGGGCCAGCCACAGCGCCTCGTACGACGGCGTCAGGCGCGCGTCGTGCCAGGCGTCGGACAGCGGTGCGAAGGTTTCCTGCAGCACGGCGGCCGTGCTGCGCATGCGCACCCAGCGGTGATTCAGCCAGCCGTTTTCCTTTTCGACCGGATTGAGGAAATGCTCGATCACCTGGCGCGCCGCTTCCGCGCCGCTGCGGCTCATCACGTCGATGGCGGTACGCGTCATGTTCAGGTTCAGGCCGCCTTCGCGCTTCGTATGGCGGATCTGCACCACGCGGTCGCGGTAGCCCGGGGTGCGTTTCAATGCCTCGTCGCGCCAGGTGCGGATGGTACGCAGGATGGCGGCCGCGAAGCGCGGCAGCGAGGGCCGGCCGTCGGCTTCGTCGACGGGCAGCCAGGCCGCCGTGATGCCGGTATTGTTGTTCGTCGGGAGCGACACGCGCGCGGCGAACGGGTCGCTTTCCTCCAGGTCATCCTGCAAGGTGACGCCGAACGTGGGTCGCGTGGGCAGGATGTCGTCGAAGAAATGGATCGGGAAATTGCTGGTCAGGCCGCCGTCCGAGAACCAGACGCGCAGCAGGTCGAGGCCGTCCCCATGCACCGGCAGCACGCGCATGCGGTACAGCGGCACGGCCTGCAGCAGCACGGGAAAGCTCAGGCTCATGCGCGCCGCCACGACGAGCGGCAGGTCGTCCGGGTCGGGCATGAAGTAATAGTCTTCGCCGGGGGCGTTCATGTGCGCCAGCAGCGCCACCGTGCGGGCGCCGTGGCGCGTGTGGCGCGAGCGCGCCTTCATCCAGTCGATGATCGCAGTTGGAAACAGCGCGGCCAGCTCGGAGGCGCGGAACACGAGGTCGGCGCTCGAATGCGGCAGGCGGTGCGCGCGCAGCTCCGAGAGGCCCGTCGTCATCAGCGCCAGCTCGATCGGCGGCTCGGACGTGCGCAGCTGGCCGAACGTCAGCGGCGTGCCCTCCGGCAGGCCGGCGATGTCCTGCACGAGCCCGTGCAACCACTCCGTCAGCGCGGGCGGGTTGTCCGGATCGGTGCGCAGGCCGGAGCAGATGCCGCAGCGGTTGGCGCGCAGCCCGCGCCAGGCCGACCACGTGGCCTGCAGCAGCGCCCCGGCCAGCGCGCCCACGAGCATGCACAGGCCGAACCACAGGGCGCTGGCGAGGCCGACGAGGGGCACGCGCGGCCACTGTCCGCCGAGCAGGCTGCTGCTGATCAGGAAGCCCAGCAGCCACATGCCCGCGCCCACGACGGCGCCGGCCGGGAAATTCCACAGCATGGCGAACGACAGATAGCCGGCAGCCTTGATCTTGCTCGTCTCGTTGAGCGCCGCCGAGATGACGCGGAAATGCGGACGCAATGCGGCGCAGGGCTGGAACAGGGAAAACAGCCGGGTGTTGCGGCCGATCGTTTCCTGCAGCGTGCCGGGCAGCCGCGCCAGGATGTGGAAACCGTCATCCTCGCCCTGCCCCTCCTTGCGCACGCGGTTGCGCTTGAACTGGGCCGCCGCCGCCGCGATCGCCGCCACGGCGCCGACGCTGGTGCCGCCGATCGAGCGCAAGGTAAAGCGCTCGGCCAGCCGGGCCACGAACGCGGGGTAGACCACGCCGGAGGTCACCCCGCCTTCCATCACGATATCGCATTCCTTGGGTAAAAAATCGTTCATCGCTATCCGTATTCACGCATGAGGTATCGATTATGCGTGATCGGGATGGCGGATGAATCGCCAAATGTCACAGCCCAGGAAGGTCGGGCAGGATTCAAGCCTCAGGTCCAGCGCTTCAAGACACGATGGCAGGACAACGGCACTGATACGCTCGGCTCACGCGTTGGTGCGAACGCAGTAGTGTACGGCCGGAACCGGCCGAGGCCGTGTAAAAACGCAAGATCGACTGCTCGAATCTTAAAGGTTACTGGAGCGGCCTGAGGCGTCGTGTCGCACCAAAATCGATCTCCGCTGACTTCAGCCAACTCAGAATGGTGACGCCCCAAAGCAGCCCAAATCGCTTGAGAAAACGGGCGTAGGCCCGGATCGCGGCCACCATGCCCGATCTGCCCAGAATCGCCATCAATCGTCGGAAATTATAGGCGAGCACGTGCAGGCTCATTTCCGTTTTCACGCACTCCAGTCCTTTCGTCAGAAAGTGCGTCGCGCCCATCCATGATTTGATCGTGCCGTATGGGTGCTCGACGGACGAGCGGCGGATGCGCATGGCGTCTGGGTTCTGGTCCAGGCGTGTCTGCATGTCGTCGAGCACGTCCTGATGCTCCCATCGCGTTACTCGGCGCTGCTGGCTCGGCGTGCACTTGGCCTTGAGCGGGCAATCCTTGCAGTTCGAGCTCCAGTAGCGATGGTTTTTGAGGCCATTCTCGATGCTCGCAAAACGCCAGATCAGTGCTTGTCCCGCAGGACAGCGAAACTCGTCCTTCTCAGGATCGTAGATGAAATCGGCCTTGTCGAATCTGCCGTCAGCCTTGGCATTCGATGTCTTCACCTTCGGTACCAGGGCACTGATACCGGCCTCGTGGCAGGCCAGAATCTCTTCACCCTTGAAATAGCCGCGGTCGGCTATCGCTGTGAGCTTTGGCGTCCCGATTGCCGTACGCGCTTTCTTGGCCATGCCGGACAATTGATCGCGGTCGCTGCCGTTATTCGTTACGTCGTGCTCGACGATCAAGTGATGCTTTGTGTCGACGGCAGTCTGCACGTTGTAGCCAACGATGCCCGAGCCCCGCGTCATCATCGAGCGTGCATCCGGATCGGTGAGCGAAATCTGTGTTTCGCCTGTTTCTTGCAGCTTCGCTTCGATCTCTGTGAGCGCCGCCATCTGGTCCTTCAGCGCTGCAATCTTGTCGTTGAGGCGGACCGCTTTCGCCTGTTTGGCAGCGGGTTCCTGGCGGTCGGCTGTATCGAGTTCTGCCAGATATCGGGTGATGTTGGCCTCGATTTCTTGCATCCGACGCTTGAGCTTGGCATCGGTGAAATTGCGGTCGCTGCTGTTGACGGCCTTGAACTTGCTGCCATCGATGGCCACCACCGCATCGGAAAACAAATCCAGCTGCTGGCACAAGACGACGAACTGGCGGCAGACGTTGCGAATGGCCTTGCCGTTGTCCTTTCGGAAGTTCGCGATCGTCTTGAAGTCGGGTGCCAGTCGCTGCGTCAGCCACATCAATTCCACGTTACGTTGGGCTTCGCGCTCAAGCCGTCGGCTCGACTGAATGCGGTTGAGATAACCGTAGATGTAGAGTTTGAGCAGCACGGCCGGGTGGTAAGCGGGCCGCCCCGTTTTCGCCGGCTGTACACCCTTGAAGCCAAGCCCGGCAAGGTTCAGTTCTTCGACAAATACATCGACTACGCGCACCGGATTGTCCTCGGAAACGTAGTCGTCCAGTAGCTCAGGCAGCAGCGTGCCTTGTCCTCGATGTTCGCCTTCGATAAAGCGCTTCATGTGGCATCCGTATTGATGAGATACTGGATCAACGTTTACAGACCCGGTTCCGTTTACCCGAAACCCACGTTTTTACACGGCCTGGRCCCAAAGCGGTCATTTCTCAGCAACGTATTTTCTTGACTTGGTCCACGACCATTGCAGGAGGCTACTTAACTCGTCGTCCTGTTCTGCGAGTACCCACTTGGCTATCGATTGCGTGAATCCGTCGGGGCATGTTCCTTCAAGTAGCTGAGAAAGACATGCAGAGACCCTATGTTGAATCTCATTGACCCGACGAAGTTGGCGCGGGTTGGCCAGTTCATCAGTACCAGTCTCATAACTGTTTCGCCCGACAATCGTTATCTCCCAACTGAGCCTTGCGAGGAAACGGATTGCAAAATCTGGAGCAAGGCTTTCGATCCATTCAGTTTCGGCTGCGACTGCCATCATTTTTTCTCCAAGCCGGATGGCAGTACGTTCGCCTATGGCTGAACGCGGCAGTTTATTCACGGCGGCAGTCGACCCGAAGCTGTCGTCTGCAATCCAACTTTACGACTGGGTTTGCACTGCTACGACAACAAAATCACTTCCGCCCAGCTCGACGGACTTCCGCCAAACATGTCGGCCTCAAGCACATCGCGCACGTTGGTCTACCAGCGAACCTGATCAGTTTTTTCCATGATGAGATTATTCATTTAGCGGCCATGTATCGCATACTGACGGCTCACAGCGACGCTTCCGCCAATGCAGACAAACAAAAGCAGTGCCCCTGGGATAAGCGAAATGATCGTGTCCGAAACGTCTTCGTCGGGCCAACCCTTTAGTGCCAGAAACACGACAGTCGATAGCCACCATATGCTGATGGACGCACTGCAACCATACCACAGCCATTTCGCCCACCTGTAGCGGAGGACGAGCCCAATGCCGCAGCCAGCGAAGATGACAGCCTCGAGTAACCAGAACGGGGCAGAAAATTCCAACGCCACCCAACCGACATAACATGCGTTGAGAATCGACAGAAATCCGAGCATATTGACAATCATTTGGACGACGGTCACTTATAAACAGTTCACGCTGGATCGGCTTCCGCTTTTGGCCGATCTCGGCCGATCGAGCCAGCATAGCATGTTGCCGAGCCGACAAACTATCGGACTGTCACGACAGGCCGAGTTCGACCCGAACCGGACGTAAGCGTCTATGACCTTCTGCAATCATATTTTGATTGTGAGACGGTCAAGGACGGGGTATTCCTGGACTGGGGCAAAGTCAACTTTCCACATGTCGAGTTCATACAGCCGACCGTTTTGATCTGCATTCAGCACGATACTTACCTGGACCCCATCGCAGTCGACGTACTCTGCCTCCACGAGGCAACGGCCTAAAGTCCGGTTCTTGTCGCCTGCGAATTCAAAACTACCCATTCCACCATCGGCCATATCGCGTACTAAGGCGTTATCCAACTGCTGACGTAGGTTCCCATTGGCGCTTACTTGCTCGAGTAAGGCGCGCACCAGTAAATCCTCTTCAACACGGAGAGGACGTAGGCCACTTTCAGTCTCGCCAGACACCACACTCCCCTCTAGTGACTGCTTGCTTTCCATGTTCTGGACGGCTGCTCATGGCCGAACCCGGCCGTTCGCAAGGCTCAGTCTACGGCCCGTATTGCTCTACTGGCAAGCAGAGGTTTTGATGGATGTACTTTACGCCGGCACGCCGACGATCACGCTGGACGCCTTGAACATCGCCGTCGCGGTCTGGCCCTCCGCCAGTTCGAGTGCGCGGGCGCTCTCGTTGGTGATGATGGCGGCGACGCTGCCCCCGCCCGTCAGGTCGAGGACGACCTCGGTGTTGACGGCGCCCGGCGTCAGGCGGGCAACGGTGCCTTCGAGGCGGTTGCGGGCCGAGAAGCGCGCACCCTGCGCGTCCGTCATGAGGATGATCGACGAGGCCTTGACGAGGGCGAAGGCCTGCGCGCCTGCTTGTAAACCAAGGCTTTCCGTGCTCTCGTGGGTGACGATGGCAACGATTTTGTGGCCGCCGGCGATGTCGATCTCGATTTCGTCGTTGACGGCGCCGGGCTGGACGCGGGAGACCGTGCCGAAGAACTGGTTGCGTGCGCTCGTTTTCATGTTCAGCCTGCCGATCAGGGTGAGGTCGGCGGACAGATGGCCGGCCTGCTGGTTGAGTTGTGCCACGAATTGCTGGTGGAGTCGTTCGATCGTGCGAAAGTTCCTGACCAGTTGTTCGCCGCGCGCCGTCAGGCGGGTGCCGCCGCCGCCCCTGCCCCCGGCGACTCTTTCGACCAGCGCTTCGCCGGCCAGGTTGTTCATCGCGTCGATCGCGTCCCAGGCTCCCTTGTAGCTGATGCCGAGAGATTTCGCGGCCTGGCTGATCGAGCCGGTTTGCGCGATCGCGGCCAGCAGCTCGACCCGTCCCGGACCGCCGAATTTCTCGCCGTCGACCGTCATCCAGACGGTGCCTTGCAATGTGAACGGGTTGCTTTCCATGGGGTCTCCGGATGAATCGTTATCGCGCACAACGCATGAGCTTCCGTTATATACTCTACTACATAGCGCTACGACAGGAGTCGACGATGAGATGGTTTGCCGGCCTGCTGGCCCTGATGGCAGGCGCTGCCGCCCAGGCGAACGAGGTGCAGGTGGCCGTGGCCGCCAATTTCACGGCGCCGATGCAAAAGATTGCGGCCGAATTCGAAAAGGACACGGGCCACAAGGCCGTGCTCGCGTTCGGCGCCACCGGCAAGTTCTACGCCCAGATCGTCAACGGCGCCCCGTTCGAGGTGCTGCTGGCGGCCGACGACGAGACGCCGGCCCGGCTGGAAACGGAGCACCGCACCGTGCCCGGCACGCGATTCACCTACGCGACCGGCAAGCTGGTGCTGTGGTCCGCGACGGACGGCTATGTGGATAACCAGGGCCAGGTGCTGAAGACGGGGAATTACGCCCACCTGGCCATCGCCAATCCGAAGACGGCCCCGTACGGCGCGGCCGCCATCGAAACGCTGACGAAGCTGAACCTCCTCGATCGCGTGCAGGGCAAGCTCGTGCAAGGCGAAAATATCGCCCAGGCTTACCAGTTCGTCAGCACGGGCAATGCGCCGCTCGGTTTCGTCGCGCTGGCGCAAGTCTATCGCGATGGCAGATTCACCTCCGGCTCGGGCTGGATCGTGCCGGCCAACCTGCACGGTCCGATTCGCCAGGATGCCGTGATTCTGGCGAAAGGCAGCGCCAATCCGGCCGCGAAGGCGCTGGAGGGCTATCTGAAGTCGAACAAGGTCAAAGAGATCATCCGCTCCTACGGTTATGAACTGTGACGCTTGACGACGCCGACCTCGCGGCCGTCCGCCTGACGCTGGAACTGGCCACCGTCGTGACCCTGCTGCTGCTGGCGATCGGTACGCCGATCGCCTGGTGGCTCGCGCGCACGCGCTCGCGCCTGCGCCACGCGGTGGGCGCCGTCGTCGCCCTGCCCCTCGTGCTGCCGCCGACCGTGATCGGCTTTTATCTGCTGCTCGTGCTGGGGCCGAACGGTCCGGTCGGCAAGCTGACGGAGGTGCTGGGCATCGGCTTGCTGCCGTTTTCGTTCGGCGGCCTCGTGCTGGCGTCCGTGTGTTATTCGCTGCCGTTCGTCGTGCAGCCGCTGCAGAACGCCTTCGAGGCGATCGGGCCGCGGCCGCTGGAAGTGGCGGCCACCTTGCGCGCAAGTCCGTGGGACACGTTCTGGTCCGTGGTCGTACCGCTGGCCCGGCCCGGCTTCCTGTCCGGCGCGGTGCTCGGCTTCGCGCACACGGTGGGCGAGTTCGGCGTCGTGCTGATGATCGGCGGGAATATACCGGACAAGACGCGCGTCGTGTCCATCCAAATCTACGACCACGTCGAGGCGCTCGAATATGCCCAGGCGCACTGGCTGGCTGGCGGCATGCTCGCCTTCAGCTTCATCGTGCTGCTGGCGCTGTACACCGTGTATCCGCAGGCGATGAAAGGACGGCGCTGATGACGGACGGGCTGCGCGCGCGCCTGCGCCTGGACCGCGGCGCCTTCCGGCTGGACGTCGACCTGGACCTGCCGCAGCGCGGCATCAGCGCCCTGTTCGGCCATTCCGGCTCGGGCAAGACGACGATCCTGCGCGCCATCGCCGGCCTGGAGCGCGCGCCCGGCGGCTACGTCGCGCTCGGCGGCGAGGTCTGGCAGGACGACGCGCGCGGCGTCTTCGTGCCCGTGCACAGGCGCGCCCTCGGCTACGTGTTCCAGGAGGCGAGCCTGTTCCCGCACCTGTCCGTGCGCGCCAACCTGGAATTCGGACGCACGCGGGTGCCGGCGCACGAGCGCCGTTTCGACTTGGCGCCGGTAACGGAGCTGCTGGGCATCGAAAGCCTGCTCGAACGCCGACCGGACGGCCTGTCGGGTGGAGAACGCCAGCGCGTGGCGATCGCGCGCGCCCTGCTCGCGTCGCCGCGCCTGCTGCTGATGGACGAGCCGCTGGCGGCACTGGACCTGCGTCGCAAGCTGGAGATCCTGCCTTACCTGGAGCGCATGCACGCGGAACTGGCGATCCCGATCGTCTACGTGAGTCACGCTCCGGACGAGGTCGCGCGGCTGGCCGATCACCTCGTGCTGCTGGACGATGGCAAGGCCGTGGCCAGCGGCCCGTTGACGGAGACGCTGGCGCGCGTCGACCTGCCGCCCAGCTTTGCCGACGATGCCGGCGTCGTGCTCGACACGCAACTCGCCGGCCATGAGGAAGATGCGTTATCCCGGCTGGAATTTGCCGGCGGTGCGCTGTTCGTGGGCCGGCGCCGCGAAGCCATCGGCACGCACCTGCGTTGCCGCATCCATGCGCGCGACGTCAGCCTGGCGCTGGAACAGCCGCAAGGCACCAGCATCGTGAACCGCCTGCCGGCCGTGGTGACGGCGGTCGCCGCCACCGGGACGCCGGGTCACGTGCTCGTGCAATTGCGGATCGGGCCATCGCCGCTGCTGGCTCGCATCACGGCCCGCTCGCGCCGCGAGCTGGCCATCGAACCGGGCCTGCGCCTGTGGGCCCAGATCAAGGGCGTGGCCCTGTTGAACTGACTGAAATTCGGGGTCAGAGCGAATATTCGATCAATGGTTCCTGCGATACGATGCCAACGACCGTGTGCATGCCGATGAGACTTTTGCGGCGGCAGCGTGAGCAGCATTGTGCACTGATGGACGGGATGCTGCGAAGTTATTGCCCTAAAAAGTGCTCTGACCCCGAATTTTTAGCGGACGCGGCGCATTGAGGAGATGCGGTTGTTCATCCGGTCGAGGACGTCGTAGCGGCCCGGCCCCAGCACGATGCATTCGCCGCGGAAGTCGGCGTGTTCGCAAAATTCCCAGCGGCCTTCGCGGATGATGAGCGAGGTGGCGCGGTCGTTGAAGCCGACGTCGCTCATGGCGCGCACGTCCTGCGACAGCTCGACCTGTTGGCCCTGGAAGCTCGGACCGGCGAACATCACGACCTCGGCGCCGCCACGTCCGCCGCCCTGCCCGCCTCCCTGCCATCCGCCGTGCCAGCCGCCACGGTCATGATCGCGGTCGTTCCCATAGCCGTTGCCACGGTCGTCATCGCGATCGCGGTCGCGCCAGCGGCCCTGGCCGTCACGGTCGATCTGGCGCGCCGAGGAGATGGCATCATTAAAACCGGGCAGTTCACGGTATTCGCCCGGACCGAACTCGGCGCAGCGACCGCCGAAGTTGGCGTGCTCGCACAGCACCCACGTGCCGGAGCGGACGACGACGCTCGAGGCGCGGTCGTTGAAGCCGACGGCGCCCAGGTTCGGCGCTTCGCGGTCGAGGGTCACGCGGTTGCCGCGGAAGTTACTGTCCGAGAACAGGGTCAGTTCGCCGGCAAAGGCGGCGTGCGTAAAAGTGGCCAGGACGGCGGCGGCGGCAAGCAGGCGTTTCATGATGTCTCCATGGTTTCGAGCGCCTTCCCTCGGCGCCTGTGCCGTTAACGCGGGGCCCGTGCGGGAGGCGGACAGTTTCTTTGTAACAAAATCCTACGTGGCCGCGTGCACGCGCACGGCGTCGATCTGCTCGGCCCGCAGCAGGTCGACGATCTGCCGGCCCAGGTCTTCCAGCGCAGCGTGGTTCGACAGATTACGCAAGCGCTGTTCCAGGCTGAGCCGCTCGCGGATCGAGACCGCCCAGCCGATCGGTTGGCCCTGGTAGCCGGCCTCGGCCGTGCACAGGCTGGCGCAGGCGATGGTGAGCCGCAGTTCCTCGGTCGGCGCGTAGTCGAGACACCAGCCCCAGTCTTCCGCGCACGGATAGCCGGTGACGATCCCTTGCCGGCAGAGCGATTGCGCCAGCCACAGCGCCAGTTCGAATCCGTAGACGCCGGGATTCGGCTGGCAATCTTCCGGCAAGGTCGGCAGGAATTTTGCGGATGAGAATTCGATACCCCAGGTCATCGATGTCCTCCTCACGGCTCGGCGATCGCATTCGCGGCCACATATCTTGAATTGTAGCGCTTTCTTTTCGTTAAGAATAAGTGGTTGCTAGCATCGGGTAGCTGAAGCCCGGGTTTTCGAGTTTACTTCAAGGTCGATGATGTCGAAACCTTCATTCAAGGAGTTCCCATGAGCGTTCCTGATCCCGGAATGTTGCTGGGGCGCGGCGCAATGGCTTGCCGGTCGACGTTCAGGGCAGCGGCAGCAGCACCGAGCGCGCGCCCTTGACGAGCGCCGCGCCCATGCGCTCCAGCCGCGGCGGCTGAATGCGCCAGGCATGCCAGTACAGCGCCACGTCGACGAACAGGTCCGGCGTCAGGTCGACGAGGGCGCCGCTGGCGAGCATGTCCGCACACTGTTCCAGCGGCAGCAGGCCGTAGCCGAGGCCGAGGCGGATCGCCTGCACGTACGGGTCGCTGGACGGCACGTAGTGAAAGGGATACGCGCCTTCCGGCAGGCCGAAATGCTGCAGCAGGAACGCGGTCTGCAACTGGTCGTTGCGGTCGAAGACCATCACCGGCGCGCGCCGCGCGGCTTCCCTCGTGATCCCGTCCGGGAACCAGTGCGCGGCGAATTGCGGCGCCGCCACCAGCCGGTAGCGCATGATGCCCAGCGGGGTGACGGTGCAGCCGCGCATCGGCTCCGTCTCGCCCGACACGCAGGCGAGGGCGAGCCCCTGTTCCAGCAGGGCAAAGGTATGCCGCTGGTCGCCCGTGACGAATTCGACGAGCAAGCCTTCCTCGATCAGCACGGGCGCCAGCACGGGCAGCAGCCATGTCGCCAGGTGTCGTTGTTGACGGCCAGCGGGACGCGCACGGGACCGGGATCGGCCTGCTGTTCCGCGAAAAACTCGTCTTCCAGCAGCGCACGGCGGCGCAGGAATTGCAGCAGCCGCATGCCGGGCGCCGTCGGCCGGCAGGGGCGGGAGCGCACGAGCAGCGGCGTGCCCAGGTCGTGTTCCAGCGCGGCGATGCGCTGCGAGATGGCGGATGGCGTCACGTTCAGCAGCGCCGCCGCCTGCTCGAGGCTGCCGCTGTCGACGGCGGCGACGAACGCCTCGCTGCGGCGCGGATCGATTTTCATGAGATTAGTCCAGCTTAATTAACTTTAGAAATCATTAATATAATTGATGAAGTGCCGGCTGACGGGCATGCTGCTCCGCAACATATCAAACGAGGGCATCATGTTTTCACAACCGATTTTTCTTCAAGGCTTGGGCATGGGCGCCAGCCTGATCATGCCGATCGGCGCCCAGAACGCCCACGTGATCCGCACCGGCGTGGCCGGCCGCCACGTCGTGCTGACGGTCGCCACCTGCGTCCTGATCGACGCCGCCCTGATCGCGCTGGGCATGTCCGGCTTCGGCGCGCTGATCGAGCATTCGCCGCTTCTGCTGCTGGCCGCGCGCTGGGGCGGCGCGGCCTTTTTGCTGTGGTATGGGTGGCGTTGCGTGACAAGCTGCTGGCGCGGCGCGTCGGCACCGGACGCCGGCGACACGGGCCAGGCCACGGTGACGGCGCAGCGCGCGCTGGGCATCGTGCTGGCGATGTCGCTGCTGAATCCGCACGTCTATCTGGATACCGTCGTGCTGCTGGGGGCGGTCGGCAGCAGTCTCGCGGCCGGGCACCGCGTGTCGTTCGCGGCCGGGGCGATGACGGCGTCGCTGCTGTGGTTTTCCGCGCTGGGTCTGGGGGCGCGGCGCTGCGCGTTCGTCCTTGCGCGTCCCGCCGTGTGGCGCGGCGTCGAGGGTGTTACGGGCACGACGATGCTCGTGCTGGCCGCGCTGCTGCTGCTCGACGCTTAAGCAGGTCTGGCAAACCCATGGCTACCGGATGCAGCCTTTCATTGCCAGTTCCCAACGTACAAAAATACTTCCGCAAACAGACCGCATATGCAGCGAAAAGAGCGCATAGTGTAAGACCGATATCCATCTTCCGTAATCGTCTTCCTTCCAGACAGCGTTTGCTGCTCTGCCATGCCCACCCGGCATGTCCCGCAATGCCCTTGTGGCGCGCCCGTTTTCCCAATCGTTCTCATTTTATGAAGGTGCCCCATGCATCCATTCCCTCAATCCGTTATTCCCGCCGTCTACTCGCAACTCAATGCCCAGGCCGCATTTTTCAACGAGCTTCCGCTTGCCGTCTCGCGCTCCTTTCAACAGGCCTGCTGGCTGAATATGCAGCTGGGCCAGACCCTGATCGAGGAAGCCTTCCTGGTCGGCCTCTACATGGTGCCCACCAAGCGTGCGACAGCAACGCTATCGTCCGCCGCGTCGCGCATCCAACCCACCGCCGAAAAGCCGCGTGCTGACCAGCAGTGTCTCTCCCAACCGACCGCCGACGCCCAGGTCGACCTGCCGCGCGTGACCGAACAGCATGTGCAGGCGTCATCCCATACCGCCTGTACGCTGGCGGACGAGGTCGCCGCCGCCGCCGCCGAACAAACGAACAGGAGCATCCGCGAGCAGGAGGGGATCGTGAAGGTTTTTCGCGATCCGTTCGAGCAGGACGCCACGCACGGCGGCAAGGAAGACATCGAATACGAGAACGATCTGCAAAGCGACGGTATCGATGCCCATGTTCGCGTACAGGCCGATGGGCCAGCCGGTATCATCAGCGTCGCGGGCTACATGCAGGGCAACCCGGCCAGGCGACCGGTCGACAAGAACCCCAACCATATGCACTGATCCTGCTTCCTCGAGGTGTAGCTGTTCAGGATAAAACCATGGACGACCAGCAGGCCGTCCATGCGTATGGCGTTTTTACACAGCCTGGGCCCAGAAACGGGCATACAATTTGAAACGCCCAGACCGAAATGCTTTCGTCTATTTGAAGTTTGGCCGGACAACGATCCAATGCGAATACTCACGATAATCCAATCCATTCTTGCCACCGCCTTCATATTGTTCGGTTTGGTGACTCTCTTTGGCATCGGGATTACCGGCCTACTGTTCCTGGTGCCGGGCGCAGTCTTCGCGGCTACTGCCGCACTCACGCAAGATAAGTCCCGCGGTGGAATGGCGGTGGCATTGACAGCCGACGTCGCTCTTGCTTATGTGGCAGCGCGCAAGCTCGAGTCGCTGCTTACCGCCGAAGCGACATACATCAAGCTTCATCACGTTGGAACGTTTGACTACCTGGTTCCCGCCGCTGTGCTGGTGCTCGTTGGTATCGGCGCCCTTGCGGTGGTCATGGACTGGCGCACTGTGCGAAACGTCTCGTGGTTTTAGCAGTGTATTTTGTTCGTTGGCGCCATGGTCTTCAAGCCGCCAACGGCCCAGCCGGCACCTCACTGGCCCGCGCCTTGCCCTGTTCGACCGACATCTGCGCCGGCAGCGCAACCCCATTCTTGACGGCCGTCAGCTCGGCGAGGATGGAGACGGCGATTTCGTACGGCGTCTTGCTGCCGATATACAGCCCGATCGGACCATGCAGCTTCGCGATCTGCGCCTCGCTGAGGTCGAACTCGCGCAGGCGCTCGCGCCGCCGCGCATTGTTGGCGCGCGAGCCGATGGCGCCGACATAGAAGGCGTCCGTCCTGAGCGCTTCCATCAGCGCGAGGTCGTCCAGCTTGGGGTCGTGGGTGAGGGCGATGACGGCGCTGCGGCTGTCCAGCTTCATGTCGAGCACGACGTCGTCCGGCATCGCGTGCACGACGGTCACGCCGGACAGGCTCCAACTGCTGCGGTATTCCTCGCGCGGGTCGCAGACGGTCACCTGGTATTCCAGGCCGACGGCGATCTGGGTCAGGAATTGCGACAGCTGGCCTGCGCCGATGATCAGCATGCGCAGGCGCGGGCCGTGGATCGTGACGAGCGTCTCGCCGTCCATGCGCAGTTGCTGGTCCGCCTCGCCTTGCGCCAGTTCGACCGCGCCCGTGGCGAGATCCAGCGTGCGCCGGGTCAGCACACGGCGCTGGGCCAGGGCCAGCAGCTCGTCCATGCGGCTGTGCGGTCCGAGCGGCTCGACGACGAGCTGGATCGTGCCGCCGCACGGCAGACCGAAGCGGTGTGCCTCGTCGGCCGAGATGCCGTAGGTGATGACTTCCGGCGCCGCGCGCACGATGCCATGTTCGCGCACGGCCGCGATCAGGTCGTCCTCGATGCAGCCGCCCGAGACGGAACCGACGACCACGCCGTCGGCGCGGATCGCCATCGTGGCGCCTTCCGGACGCGGGCTCGATCCCCACGTCCGCACCACGGTCACGTACTCGCAGCGCCAGCCGGCCCGCAGCCACTGGTCGCAGGCGTGCAGCACTTCGAGGTCGATACTGTCCATTGCCATCCTTTCTGTCGCGGTGCGCTCGTTGCTCAATGATAATTCAGGCACCCGCCGATCAACGAATGCTAACGCAAAAACAGACAAGACGACGGCCGGCTTACCCCGCCCRCATGCCGCGGCGCGGCGTCAATACGTGCGAAACTCGGGGCCGGTCATTGATATAAACTGTTTATGCCGTTCTTGTGCGCCGCACGCGCCCGCGCCGGCGGGGCTATACTCGTCGGACTGCGACCCGTTTGGAGACGACCATGACACCAGACCTGCTGTCCCTGCTTCGCCTCGATCTTCCCATCATCCAGGCCCCGATGGCCGGCGTCTCGACGGCGGCGCTGGCGGCGGCCGTGTCCGGAGCGGGCGGGCTCGGCTCGATTTGCGTCGGCGCCGCCGACGCCGCGCAGGGCCGCGCCGCCATCGCCGACGTGCGCCGCCTGACCGACCGGCCGTTCAACGTCAACGTGTTCTGCCACCGTCCCGCGCAGGCCGACGCCGCGCGCGAAGCGGCCTGGCTGGACTATCTCGCGCCGCACTTCGCCGCCAGCGGCGCCCGGCCCCCGGCGGCCCTGCGCGAAATCTATCGAAGCTTCGTCGACGACGATGCCATGCTGGACATGCTGCTGGAGGCGCGTCCGGCCGTCGTCAGCTTTCATTTCGGCTTGCCGGATGCGGGCCGCATCCAGGCCTTGAAGGATGCCGGCATCGTGTTGCTGGCCAGCGCGACGTCGGTCGCGGAAGCGCGCCAGGTGGAGGCGGCCGGCATCGACGCCGTCGTCGCGCAGGGCTACGAGGCCGGCGGCCACCGCGGGCTGTTCGAACCGGAGCGCGGCGATCCGGCCATCGGCACGTTCGCGCTGACACAACTGGTGGCGCACGCCGTGCGCATCCCGGTGATCGCGGCCGGCGGCATCATGGACGGCGCCGGCATCGCCGCCGCGCTGCGCCTGGGCGCCGGCGCCGTCCAGATGGGCACCGCGTTCATCCTGTGTCCGGAGTCGTCCGCCACGCCGCACCACCGCGCGCTGATGCAGGCAGGGGAGGGCGTCATCACGGCCGTGACGGACGTCGTGTCCGGCCGTCCGGCGCGCGGCCTCGTGAACCGCCTGTTCAGCGAGATCGGCGCGCCCGGCCATCCGCCGCTGCCGGATTATCCGATCGCCTACGATGCCGCGAAGGCGCTGAACGCCGCCGCCACGAAGGCCGGCAACCGGGACTTCACGGTCAACTGGGCCGGCCAGGGATTTCCGCTGGCGCGCGCGCTGCCGGCGGCGGAACTGGTGCGCCTGCTGGGCGAGGAGCTGGCGTGAATCTGTAGGGTGGGCTCCCCGAGCCCACCAAGCGCGTGCGGTCTGCGAACGTTTGGTGGGCACGCTTCATTTGGGGCCACCGGCCCAAATGCCCACCCTACATGCGTTCAGGCGTCCGCGTACGCGGTCTCGATCTCTTCCTTGCGCGGCGTGGGCGCGATGTGCACGATGAGTACCGCGTCGAGCGACAGCGCCGGATGCGCGGCGCGGTGCCTGGCGAACCAGAACACCTCGTCCACGTCCTCGTCGGCCGGATCGTGCGCGGCGGTCAGCACCCGGCGGTCGTCGGGGACGTCTTCGTAGTCGACGGCTTCCAGCGCCGCGTCGTCGACGGCCTCGGTCCAGGCCTCGGCATCCTTGCCCCAGGCCTGTACGTAGCGCGCGCCGGACGCCACGAGCCAGCGCGCCACGTCCCACGACCACATCTCGGCCACCTCGTCCTCGGCCAGCACGATGGCGAGAAACGGGGGACGATTGCCCAGTTCGGGCAGGTCGGCGTCGGGCGGCAGGTGCAGATAGGTCAGCGTCTTTTTTTGCATGGCGGTCGGCGATGGTGTGAAGCCGCCAGCTTACACCGGCCGGCGCGACCCTGCATCCCGTGYATGGTCCAGGTCAACCGGCCGGCCCGGTCTGCGTTACCATGCCATAGCGCCGGGGTCGCCCGGCCGTGAACCGTGGAGTCCCATGAAAATCTTTGCTTCCCTCGTTTTCGCCGCCGCTTCGGTCGCCGTTGCCGGTGCCGCCCAGGCGGCCATCCCCGTGTACGGCTTCTTCGTCAAGAACACGTATCCGCATGACCCGCAGGCCTTTACGCAGGGCCTGTTCTTCAGGGATGGCCAGCTGTACGAGACCACCGGCAGGCAGGGCCGTTCGTCGCTGCGCAAGGTCGACCTGAAGACCGGTAAAGTCCTGCAGAAGAAGGACCTGGCCGACGAATACTTCGGCGAAGGCTCGACGGCCGTCGGCGACACCATCGTCAACCTGACGTGGCAATCGAACGTCGGCTTCCTGTTCGACGCGAAGACGTTCGCGCTGAAGGGCCGCTTCAACTACAAGGGCGAAGGCTGGGGCCTGGCCAGCGACGCGAAGCACGTCTACATGAGCGACGGCTCGAACGAGATCCGCATCCTCGACCCGAAAACCCTCGACGAGCAACGCCGCATCAGCGTGACGGCGGCGGGCAAGCCGATCACGCGGCTCAACGAACTGGAGGTCGTCGACGGCCAGATCTTCGCCAACGTCTGGGGCACGGATGTCATCGCGCGCATCGATCCGGCCAGCGGCAACGTCGTCGGCTGGATCGACTGCTCGGGCTTGCTGCCGCCGGACCGGCGCGAGACGACGGATCCGGATGCCGTCCTGAACGGCATCGCGTGGGAGCCGAAGCAGCACAAGCTGTACGTGACCGGGAAGCTGTGGCCGAAGCTGTTCGAGATCGAGCTGGTGCCCATCCAAAAATAACGTTCGCGTCGCACCGGCATCCGCGTGGGCACCGGGGTGCCCACCCTACAACTGTTCGAGATCGAGATAAAGTAGAGTGGGCACCCCGTGCCCACGCGTAACGTTCGCGTCACGTCGGCATTTACGACGTTACGGAGATGACGACCTTGCCGAAATGCGACCCGGACGCCATGTGCCGGTACGCCTCCTGCGCCTGGTCGAACGTAAACACGCGGTCGACGACGGGCTGCAGGCCGGTCGCATCGGCAAAGCGCACGACCTTTTCCAGCATCGCGCGGCTGCCGACGAAGATGCCGACGAGGCGTTTGGCGCCGGCCAGCAGGGTGGCCGGATTGACGTCGCCGCCGAAGCCGCTGACGCCGCCGATGATCGCAATGCTGCCGCCCATCGCGCTTGATGCGATCGAGCGGTTGACCGTTCCCTGGCCRCCGACTTCCAGCACGACGTGCGCCCCCACGCCGTTCGTCACGCGCAGCACTTCCTCCTGCCATTCCGGCGTCGTGCGGTAGTTGATGACGTGGCGCGCGCCCAGTTCGCGCGCACGCTGCAGCTTGGCGTCGCTGGACGACGTGATGATCGCGTTCAGGCCGGCCGCGCGGGCGAGCTGCAGGCCGAGGATGCTGACGCCGCCCGTCCCCAGCAGCAGGACCGTGTCGCCGGGACGGACGGCATTGCTCGATTCGAAGATGGCATTCCACGCCGTCACGCCGGCGCAGGGCAGGGTGGCCGCGTCGACGAAGGTCATCCCGTCCGGGATTTTCACGAGGGCGTCCTCGTCCAGCACGACTTCTTCCGCGAGCATGCCGTCGATGTCGCCGCCGAGCGCGTGGCGGATCTTGTCCGGGCCCGTCGGGCCGTCGTGCCAGTACGGGAAGAACGAGGCAGCCACGCGGTCGCCGGGTTGCAGGCGCGTGACGCCGGGGCCGGTCGCGACGACCTCGCCGGCGCCGTCCGAGCAGGGGATGATGGGGTCGTCGACGGTGACGAGGTAGTTGCCGCTGGCAACCATCAGGTCGCGGTAGTTCAGCGACACGGCATGCACGCGCACGCGCACCTCGCCATTGCCCAGTTCACGGTGAGGAAAATCCACGCACTGCAGCCCGTCGATACCGTCGCCGGGTAAGATCTGGTAAGCCCGCATCGCTGTCCTCCATCGGTTGGTCGGCCGCCCACGCGGGGCGGGACGATATTGTCGCAGCAAGTCATGCAGGGACGGCGCACTTCACATCGGCTTGGCGACCATGAACCAGAAGATGAACACGAACGCGATGAACGCCGGTATGCCGAGCGCCACCCACGTCCGGAAGTATGTCCAGTACCGCGGCGGCAGGTCGGTGCCGGCGCGCGCGGCGTCCGCGGCGATGTCGCGCAGGCGCATCTGCAGCCACACGACGGGCAGCCAGCAGGCGCCCGCCATGACGTACAGCGCCAGCGACCACATGATCCAGCGGCTGTGCAGCGGATAGCCGGCCAGGTGCACCATGTAGAAACCCGTGGCGGGCTGGACGACGGCCGTGGTGGCCGTGAACAGCCAGTCCGCGATCACGACGTATTTGCTGACGACGGCGATCGCGCGCACGTCGCGGCTCACGTTCGCGAACAGCATGTACCAGRCCGACCCGATGCCCGTGCCGAACAAGAAGGTCGACGACAGGATGTGCAGCCATTTCACGACGACGTAGTCCATGACTTGTCTTCTTTCTCGAGTTCGTACAATAGCCAGATGGCGGCCAGCATCGGCAGGTTCTTGGTCAGCGGGCCGTATGGATGGATCAGAAATTCGGGCAGCCGGAAGGCGATCACGATCGTATAAAAGCCGATCAGTGCCAGTTGCACCAGCCATAGCCAGCGGCGCCGGCGTAGGAACAGCGTGCCCAGGCCCAGCAACAGGTCGAACACCGCCGCGCCGTACAGCATCAGCGGCCGCAGGGGTTCCGGGATGCCGCTGCGCGCCAGCAGTTCATAACTGTCGGCGGCCGGATAGAGGAAGGCGGAGACGATGGCGGTGGCGATCCACACGAGCGCGATGGCCAGGCGCAGCACGGGCAGCAGCCAGTCGAGTTTTGCGCGCGCGCGCTCGGCGCCGGGGTCGACGACGAACGAGGCGATCGGACGGGCGGGGCGGCCCAGCAGGCGCATCGTGGGGCCGGGATCGGCCGCATTGCCCCGGTCGAGCATGCGCAATGCATCCGGGTCGAGCAGGGCGCCGGGCAGCCAGCCGCCCACGCGCGCGAGCAGTCGCGCCACGCCGCCCGGCAGCGGCAGCACGCGCAGCCTGTTCATGCCCATCGCGCGGCGCAGGGTGGCGAGGTAGTCCACGAACGGCAAGGCCTGCGGGCCGACGAGGGCGATGCGGCGCACGGTTCCCCTCATTTGGCCATCCTTGGGCGGCGCGTCGGTCTTTTCGAAATACAGCCGCTGGCGCAGCAGGGTGACGATGGCGGCCACGACGTCGTCCACGTGGATCGGCTGCACCTGCTGCGGCGCATCGCCCAGGCGCACGGTGAACGGCAGCGACGCCATCGCCTTGAACACGCGCGCGCTGGCGCCGTCCGCGCCGTAGACGAGCGACGGCTGCACGATGACGGCGCGGATCGGCAGGGTGGCGAGATAGTCGTCGGCCGCCTTCTTCGACTGGTGGTAGGCGGTGTCGGCCTGCTCGTCGGCGCCGAGCGCGGACAGTTGCACGACCATGTACACGTCGTCCGATTCGGCGCAGGCGGCGAACAGCGCGCATGGGGCGAGGGTGTGCAGGTTCGCGAACGTCTGCGTGCCGCGCTCGCGGAAGATGCCGACCGTGTTGACGACGGCTTCCACCCCGGAAAGGCGCGCCAGCCACGTGGATTTATCGGTATCGTTGGCGAAGTCGGCCTGGATCGTCGTCAGGCGCGGATGATCGGGCAGCGCGCCCCGGCGTCCGGGATGCCGCACCGCGCACACGACGTCATGGCCTTCCGCCAGCAGCGCATGCAGCAGGTGTTGTCCGATGAATCCGCTGGCGCCGGTAAGCAGGATCCGCATGATCTCCCTTCTTTCGACGACACGGCATACAAGAGGCTCTCATGGAATCATGGAACACGGCATTCAGGCGCGGCCTCGTCGGCGGCGCCACCTCCAGCCTGCTGTCGACCGCCGCGCTGGCCCTGCTCGGCCGGCGCGAAGCCGGCAGTCCGTATGCGCCCACCAACGCCGTCAGCCACTGGATCTGGGGCGACGAGGCGCTGCGCGATGGGGCGCCAACCTTGCGCCACACGGTGCCCGGCTACCTGATCCACCACGGCAGCGCGATGTTCTGGTCGGTGCTGTTCGAGCGCCTGTGCGGCCGCCTGCTCGACCGCAAGGAGACGGCCACCACGCTCGGCGTGGGCACCGCCGCGGCGGCCGTGGCCTGCTTCGTCGACTACCAGCTCACGCCCCGGCGCCTCCAGCCCGGCTTCGAGACCCATTTGTCGCGGCCGTCGCTGGCCGTGGTCTATGGCGCGTTCGGGGTCGGGCTGGCCGTCGGCGCGATGCTGTGCCGGCGTTCATGATCCCGGCACCAGTCTAAGCGAGCCGGCGAAAACGTGCCGGCCGCGAGGTGTTTCAGGGATGGGGCGCGTTGACGGCCAGCTGCGCTGCGAACGCCCGCTGGTAGGCGGGCCGCGCCTCGCCGCGGGCGACGTAGGCGGCCAGGATCGGAAACTCGTCCAGGATGCCGGACGGCCGTAGCCTGAGCAGCACCGACACCATCATGAGGTCGCCCGCGCTGAAGTCGCCGTCGAGCCAGTCGGCATCGCCCAGGCGCGTCGACAATTGCCGCATGCGGTCGCGCACGCGCTCCTCGACGAGCGGAATGCGTTCCTTGCTCCACGGCTTGTCGCCCTCGAAGATCCTGGCCGTGACCAGTTCGAGGATGGGTGGCTCGACGGTGTTGAGCGCGGCGAATATCCACGTGACGGCACGCGCCCGGGCGTGTTCGTCGTCCGGCAACAGGCCCTGGTTGCGCTGGGCGATGTGCAGGACGATGGCGCCCGTCTCGAACAGGACCAGACCGTTTTCTTCATAGGTCGGGATCTGGCCGAACGGGTGCAGCGCGAGATGCGCGGGTTCCTTCATCGCACGGAACGACACGAGGCGGACGTCGTAAGGCAGGCCCGCTTCTTCCAGCGCCCAGCGCACGCGCGTATCGCGCGCCAGGCCCTTGCCGCCGTCGGGGGATCGTTCGAACGCGGTGATGGTGATGGTCATGGCCCTGGCTCCGTAGGGTGGGCACCCCTGTGCCCACGCGTGACGTTTGCGGTTTGTTGGCGTTACGCGTGGGCACGGGGTGCCCACCCTACTTAAAAGCTGTACGTCGCACGCGCATACACGTAGCGGCCATTGTTGCCGAACGGCGTGTAGTTCGAGAACGGCGTATTGCTGGTCGTGTTCAGCGCCGGCGGCAGCGTTTCCGAGTACTGGTCGAACACGTTGTCCGCGCCCAGCGCCAGGGTCAGCTGGCGGTTGAACGTGTAACGGGCTTCCAGGTCGACGATCGTGTGCGGGTTCAGCGTGAAGTCGAAGGCCGGCGTCGTGCCCGGCGACAGCACCTTGCCGTAGCGGGTGGCGCGGGCCGTCATGCCCCACTGGTCCAGCTTCCAGTTGGCGCTCGCCGTGATCTTGTTCTTCGGCTGGCCCTGTTCCAGGGTCAGCACGTTCACGCGGTCGAACAGCACCGGCGCCGGATTCAGCGCGGCCAGCTGGGCGGTGGTCGGGACCCTGGTCACCYCCGTGCGATTGAAATTGCCGGCCAGCGTGAAGTCGAAGCGGCCGGCGGCGCCCGCGTTCCATGGCATGCTCGCCACGATGTCGACACCTTCCGTCTTCGTGTCGACGCCGTTGATGAAGAAGCGGCCGCCGCCGACGCCGGTGAAGCCCTGCGACACGATGTAGTTGCGCACCGCGGCCGACAGCAGGTTTTCCGACAGCACGATGCGGTCGCGCACGTTGATGCGGTAGGCGTCGACCGTCAGGCTGACGGGGGCCAGGCGCACCACGGCACCGAGCGAGAAGTTGGTCGACTTTTCGGCCTTCAGCGGCTTGGCGCCCAGCGCGACGGCGACCGGATCGTTCGGCGTGAACGTCGTGATCTCGTACGGGATGCCGTTGACGAAGTTGGTCGACGTCGACGTGAAGCTCTGCTGCTGCAGCGACGGCGCGCGGAAGCCGTTCTGCACCGAGCCGCGCAGGGCGAAGTTCTTCGTGAAGTCGAAGCGGCCCGCCAGCTTGCCCGACAGGTTGCTGCCGAAGTCGTTGTAGTGTTCCTCGCGCACGGCGGCGGAGGCGAGCAGCTGGTCGGTGATGTTCGCTTCGACGTCGACGAACACGCCGATCGCGGTGCGCGACCGATTCGATGCGTTGGCGGGACGGAAGCCCGGGAACACCTGCGCGCCCGACGCGGCCGGGACGCCGCTCGGCAGGATCACGCCGCCGTTGCGCCAGGAATCCGGCTCGCCCGCGTGCAGCTGATAGCCTTCGCGCCGCGCTTCCGTGCCTACCGCCACGTTCAGCGGCGATGCGAGTCCACCGACGTCGAACTTGCGCACGCCGGTCAGGTTATACACGAGCTGGTTGTACGAGAAGCCGCCGGCATCGAACGACGTCTTGCTGGTCGGGCCGATCGAGGCGTTCAGCGTATTCTGGATGTCGTAGTTCATGCCGTTCTGGCCGTACACGAGCGACGTGTCCATGTCCCACTCGCCCAGGGACCAGCTCATGCCGGCGGCGGCGCTGAAGTCCTCGACGGTCGGAGCGATGATCGGCAGGAAGCCGTTCGGGTAGATGCTCTGCACGTTGCGGCTGTCCTGCGGCATGCGGAAGTAGCCGGCCGAGCGCGCGTCGCGCAGCTGGTAGCTGCTCCAGCCATAGACTTTCACGTCGGGCGTCAGGTTGCTGCCGGCGTTGACGAACACCGTCTTCTGCTGCATTTCCGGATCGCCGTACCACGCGTCGAAGCGGTTGATGGTCAGCTCGCGCGGGTCGTAGGCACCGTTCACCTTCGCGTACAGCTGGCGCATGTCGTAGCCGCTGCGCTCCGTGTGTTCCTGGTTCTTGTATTCGGCCGCGATGGTGATGAAGCCCGAGTCACCCAGCGGCAGGCCTTTCCAGGCGCTGACGGTGGTGGTCTGGCCGTCCGTGCGCTTGCGCGTATTCGGGCCGGTCCAGGCGGCGCCGGCCGGGGCCATGTCGTTCAGCAGGTCGTATTCGGTGACGTGGGCGCCGTAAGTGACGGTGCCTTCGCCGCCCGTGCGGTCCGTGCGCAGGCGCACGTTGACGACGCCCGCGATTGCATCGGAGCCGTATTGCGCGGCCGCGCCGTCGCGCAGCACCTCGATGTTCTTCACCATCGCCGACGGGATCGTGTTCAGGTCGACGGCGGCCGAGCCGCGGCCGATCGAGCCGTTCAGGTTCACCAGCGACGAGGTGTGGCGGCGCTTGGAATTCACCAGCACCAGGCTCTGGTCCGGCGCCATGCCGCGCAGGGTGGCGGGACGGATGGTGTCGGTGCCGTCCGTCAGCGTGGGACGGGGGAAGTTCAGCGACGGCAGCGCCACCGACAGGGCCTGGTTCAGTTCGGTCGAACCCGTCGTCTTGAGGGTGTCGGCCGAGATGATGTCCACGGGGGAGGCAGTGTCGAGCGCGGTGCGGTTGGCCACGCGGGTACCGGTCACGACGACGGTGGCGGTGCCGCCGGCGGACGCCGTGTCCTGGGCCAGGGCGGGAACGGCGAACAGCGCGGCGATGGAGAGGGCGAGTACGGTTTTTTCCGGCACAAAACGTTGTTGCATAAGTGGATCCTTATCCTTTGTCCTTGGCCCGCCGGGGCGGACGGGGTGTGCGATACAACGGTGTTGGGTTTGCCTGCTGGCAAACTCGTCCGATACTGATGCGGGCTGAATAACATTGTCAATTCGCACAAACCGCATCGATGTGTGGATGCAACAGTTGCCCGGACCTGGTGCGGCGATGCACCATGGCCCCGTGCGACAGCGTCAGTGCTTGCGGCCGCGCAGCCGCTGCATGAGCATCACCACCAGCAACACGGCCGCGCCGACGACGATACCGGCCACGGCATCGACCAAGGCCGGCGCCACGGCCGCCAGCACGCCGCCCACGGCCGGCACCTCCGCCACGGCCGCGGCGGCGCTTTCCGTCAGGTGGTGCAAGGGCCCGAACGCATGGCCGATGATGCCGCCGCCSACCAKGAACATCGCCGCCGTGCCGAGGACCGACAAGGCTCTCATCAGGCGTGGCGCGGCCGCCAGCAACAGGTTGCCGACGGCGCGCGCGGCGCCGCTGTTGCGGCGGCTCAGGTACAGCCCGGCGTCGTCGATCTTGACGATGCCCGCCACAATGCCGTAGACCCCGATCGTCATGCCGACCGCCACCGCGACCAGCGCCGCCACCTGGGCGCCGAACGACGCGCCCTGTGCCGTGACGACGCCCAGCGCGATCACAATGATTTCCGCCGACAAAATAAAATCCGTGCGGATGGCACCCTTGATCTTGTCCTGCTCGACCACGCGCATGTCGGCGTTCTCCGCCAGTGCCGTGGCGAGCTCCTCCTCGTGCGCGGCATCCTCGGCGGCGCTGTGCAGGAATTTATGGGCCAGTTTTTCGAAGCCCTCGAAGCACAGGTAGGCGCCGCCCAGCATCAGCATCGGCGTGATCGCCTGCGGCAGGAAGGCGGAGATGGCGAGCGCGGCCGGCACGAGGATCGCCTTGTTGCGCAGCGAACCGACCGCCACCGCCCACACGACGGGCAGTTCGCGGTCGGCGTTCACGCCCGCCACCTGCTGGGCATTGAGCGCCAGGTCGTCGCCCAGCACACCGGCCGTCTTCTTGGCGGCCACCTTGCTCATCAGGGCCACGTCGTCGAGCACGGTGGCGATGTCGTCGATGAGTGCCAATAAACTTCCTGCTGCCATTTACCACTCCTTGATATCAAGATGGCCACATCTTAACCGACTCGGCCGGGGCGTCCGGTTTGCGGTTCAGGCGCAAATTTTGCATTTCAATCCCGAAAATCCGCATCTCGTCGCTTTTCCGTACAGACGGCACTGCCGCGTACGTATAGTCACAATATTGGCTGCGGTGCAGCAGCCTTTCGACCTGAAGGAGATGCCCATGAATCCGAACCTCGATCTGCCGACCGTTCCGCGCCGCCGCGCCCGTCCGCCAAAGCGCAAAACCCGCATCACCATCTATCTCGACGACGAGGTACTGGACGAATTCCGCTCCCGCGCCGAGCGTACCGGCACCGGTTACCAGACGCTGATCAACGCCGCGCTGCGCATGCGCCTGGCCAGCGGCGATGCCAATCCGGCCGCGGCTTGAGGTTTCGAATCTGCGCAAAAACGCAGAAACCCCGCCAATACAGGGCTTATGGCCTGAAAATGCGCTGTGAGACGATTACACAGAGCAATTAATTATGCTAATCTTCCGGCTCTTTCAACCCGGAGGATTTATGAAAAAAGGCGAACTGATCGCTGAATTTGCGAAGCGTACCGAGATGTCGGGCGCCGCTGCGAACGATGCAGTGAACACCATCATCGACATCATCACCGAGCGTCTGAAAAAAGGCGACACGGTGGGTATCACCGGCTTCGGCACGTTCTCGGTCACCAAGCGCGCTGCCCGCAAGGGCCGCAACCCGGCTACCGGCGAAGTGATCAAGATCGCTGCGTCGAAGACCCCGCGCTTCGCTGCCGGCGCCACCCTGAAGGCTGCCGTCAACCCGAAGAAGAAGTAAGAGGACATCTCGAAAAAGCGTCGCGAGCGGCAGCAGATTTGGTTGAGAAGCGCAGCTGTACGAGCAGTACAGCCGGTCCGCCGTAGCGGAGCATCGCAAGGCTAGGCGCCCCACCGAATCTGCAACGCGCAGCAGCTTTTTCGACGTGCCCGGCAGTACCTGCGGCTGGCCGCGGTCGTCCGGCATTCGCCGGCGCCGCGTGCCATGCCCGCTTCCCACCCTCCCCCTTTCTTTCTCCCATGAGCTTCGCCACCTGGATCGCCTTCGTCATCGCCGGCACCATCATCGCCATTTCGCCCGGCTCCGGCGCCATCCTGTCGATGTCCCATGGTCTCGCCTACGGCCTCAAAAAGGCCAGTGCCACCGTGCTGGGATTGCAGCTGGGCCTCGTACTGGTGCTGCTGATCGCCGGCGCCGGCGTCGGCTCGTTGCTGCTCGCCTCCGCGCCCGCATTCACCGTCGTCAAGGTCGTCGGCGCGCTGTACCTGATCTGGCTCGGCATCAGCCAGTGGCGCGCCCGCGCGGAAGCGGGCGGCGTGCCGACGGCCGGCCTGGCCGCGCACCCGACGTTCGGCCGCCGCGTCATGACCGGCTTCCTCACCAATGCGACGAATCCGAAAGGCATCATCTTCATGGTCGCCGTGCTGCCGCAATTCATCGCGCAGGACGCCCCCGTGCTGCCGCAGCTGGCCATCCTGGGCGTGACGATGGTCGCCATCGACACCACCGTGATGCACKGCTACGCCCTGCTGGCCTCGTCCATGCAGCGCTGGTTCCGCGATCCGCGCGCGGTCAGGATGCAGAACCGGTTCTTTGGCGCCGTGCTGATGGTCGTCGGTTCCCTGCTGTTCTTCGTCAAGCCGGCGCACAATTGACGGGCATCTGCGGAAACATTTCGCAACCATTTGTAATACGTGTCGTCTTTACGCATGCTCGTGCGTTGTAATGCAAACGACGCAGTCCGTTCAAAGAGACATGCTTACGCCCTGGAGACATCATGCTGCCGAACCGCCGCCTTGCGCACACCGCCGTCCTCCTCGCTTTTTCCACCCTGACGGCACTGGCCGCGGCGGCCGATCCGCCCGCGCGCGTGGGTCGGGTTGCGCTGGCCCAGGGCCAGGTCACCATCGGCAGCGACGTCGGCGCCGAGATGACGGCCGCCCAGGTCAACTGGCCCGTCACGTCCGGCAACACGATCAGCACGGCGCCGGGCAGCCGCACGGAGCTGCGCATCGGTTCCACGGCGATCCGCCTGGACGGCGATTCGTCGCTGGAAGTGCTGCAGCTGGACGACGAGGCCCTGCGCCTGCGCCTGCACTACGGCAGCGCCAGCGTGAGGATCGTCAATCCGGATGTGCTGGCCGGCTTCGAACTGGAAACCCCGGAGACGCGCGTGCGCCTGCAGCAGCCGGGCCGCGTGCGCGTCGATGCCGAGCGTGAACGCGACACGAGTGCCGTCACCGTGTTCGACGGCGCGGCCTTCGTCGAAGGCGGCGGTTCCCAGCTGACCGTGCGTGCCGGCAAGCGCGCGGAACTGGTCGACGACGGCGACGTGCGCACGCTCGCCGCCATGCGCGACGATTTCGACGAGTGGTCGTTCACGCGCGACCGTTACGAAGACAATGCCCAGTCGGCCCGCTACGTGACGAGCGAGATGACGGGATATGAAGACCTCGACCGCTACGGCAACTGGCGCGAGGATCCGGAATATGGGCCGCTGTGGATCCCGACCGTGTCCGCGACGTGGGTGCCGTACCGCGACGGCAGCTGGACGTGGCTCGACCCGTGGGGCTGGACCTGGGTCGACAATGCGCCGTGGGGCTATGCGCCGTTCCACTACGGCCGCTGGGTCCAGGTGCACAACCGCTGGGCCTGGGCACCGGGCCGCCACCACGAGCACCTCGTCTGGGCACCGGCCCTCGTCGGCTGGGTCGGCGGCGCCGGCTGGAACCTGACGTTCCACGACCGCAACCGCCCGCTGCCCGCCACCGGCTGGTATCCGCTGACGCCGCACGACCGCTACATCCCGACCTGGCACGCGCCGGACCAGCACCAGCGCTGGCTGAACGAACACGTGCGCGACAACCCGCGCCGTCCGCGCGACTACCGTCCGCAAGGCCTGACTGTCGTGCCGCAGGACCGCTTCGATCACCGGGGCCGCGTCAACGTCGCGCGCACGCCCATCGTGACCGCGCCGCCCGTGCTCGCGCAGAACGTCCAGGCCGGCACGCCCCCGGCCGCCCCGGCGCGGCCGGACTGGCAGAACCGGCCGAACCGCCCGGACCGGTTCGACCGCGACCATGACCGCGATGGCGATGGCGACGGCGTGCGGGACGGTGTCCAGCGCCCGGCCGGCATCGCCCGCCTGGAGGGCCGCGAGCGGCGCATCGGGACGGAGCGCCTCGAGCGCGATGGTTTCGCACGCCAGCGTCCGGGACAGGTGCTGACGGCGCCCCCGGTCGCCCAGGCGCCCGCGCCCGGTCTCGTGCCGCAGGCGGCGCCGGCGCAGGGCTTGCCGGTCACGAGTCCGACGCCGCACCTGCCGTCGCAACCGCTGAGCACCGTGACGAGCCCGACGCCGCACCAGTCGCCGCAGCCGCTGTCATCGGGCAGCCCGACGATCCAGCAGCCGCAGGCGATCCCGCCGGCCGGCGTGCCCGTGCCCGGCGGCTGGCACCGTGACCGGATCGAGCGTGACCGGATCGACCGGGGCGAGCGCCGCGAGGAAAGGCGCGAACAGCTGGAAGAATGGCGCCGCAACCGCCAGCCGGTGCAATCCGTCCAGCCGATCCAGTCGGTGCAGCCGCAACCGCARCCGCAGCCGCAGCCCATGATGGCGGCACCGGCGCCGCAACCACGCTTCGAGCGCCCGCAGCCGCGTTTCGAACGTCCGGAACCGCGGGTCGAGCGCACGGAGGCCCGCATCGAACGGCCGGCGCCGCCCCCGATGCCGGCGCCGCAGCCCGTGCAGGTTGCCCCGCCGGCCGTGCAGGCGGCCCCGCGGCCTGCACCAGCGCCTGCACCGGCGAAGGCGGAAGAGCGGCGCCAGCACGTCGACGAGCGCAGGCGCAACCAGCAGGAGCGTTGAAGCATTGCGCCGGGCGCTTTCCCGGCGCAATCGAACCGCAGCGGCTACAATGCGGTTTTGGTTTACACAGGAGCGAGGAGCGGTTTATGGATCCGAAAGATTCCCTCATCGAATACCCGAGCGATTTCCCGATCAAGGTGATGGGCCCGACGCACGACGAATTCGCCGCCACCATCATCGAAGTGGTCACGATCCACGACCCGACTTTCCATTCTGGCAAGATGGAAGTGCGGCCGTC
>NZ_JBFUDR010000029.1:0-33814 GCF_056404615.1 Massilia sp. P2_C2
ACCTGATTAAATGCCGTCCGACGACCCCGAACGGCGGCGAGCGTGCGCCGACGGCCGCGGAGGCGGCGGCATGCCGGCCGTACCTGGAGCGCGAGGTGGTGCTGACCGGTGCCGCGACCGTGCTCACGCTCGGCCAGATCGCCGCCAACACGCTGCTGGGCCGGCCGCTGGCGGAGCCGCTGGCAGGCAGCAGAGGCAGCGTCCACGCAATGGAGGCGGGCGCGCAGCCGGTGAATCTCGTGGCCACGCTGCATCCGGGCGAGCTGCTGCGGCGCGGTACCGACAAGGCCCTCGCGTGGGCCGACCTGTGCAGGGCAAGGAACGCCCGTGCGCGATCGGGCTGACACCTACCAGTCGTATTTCGAACGCCGCTGGCGCCATCTGCGGCGCGCGCGGGTGCGGGCGCTGGCCTGGCTGCTGGACGCCCCGGACCTGCTCGACATCCACGATCCGCACTGGGAAGGCCGCATCGCCACGCTCGGCCCGATGGCGCCGGAGACGGCGCGCTGGCTGGAGGAACTCGACGCCGACCCGGCCCCGCTCGACGCCGCGCTGGGCGCGAAGATATATACGCGTCTCGGCCTGTACGCGGAAAAGCTGATGGCTTTTTATTTCGCGCACCAGGGGCGCCTCGTCGCGCACGGCCTGCAGGTGCGCGCAAGCCGCAACGACACCGTCGGCGAGTTCGACTTCCTGCTGGATGCCGGGGACGGGACGAATGCGGGCGTGGAACACATCGAATTCGCCACCAAGTTCTACCTGCTGCAGGGCGATTCCAGCGCGGGCTTCGACACGTTCGTCGGCCCGAACCTGGCGGACAGCCTGGGTCGCAAGATGCGCAAGGTGTTCGACCGCCAGCTGGAGCTGGGCAACCATCCGGCCGCGCAGGACGTGCTGCCGCGGCCCGTCGTTGCGGCGCGCGCGCTCGTCAAGGGCTGGCTGTTCTACCCGCGGGGGGCGTACCAGGCCATGCGGGGCATCACGGCCGGCCATTGCCGCGGCTTCTGGTGCGCGCTGGAAGAACTCGAAACGCTGCCCGGCGACCACTTCCTGGTCCTGCCGCGCCTGCAATGGCTGCCCCCGTTCCGCGCGCAATCGGCAACGTGGATGCTGGACAAGGCCCAGCTGGCTGCCGAACTGGAAGACCATTTCCTCGCATCGGATGCGCCGGTGCTCGTGTCGCTCGTGCGCGAAGAGCCGGGTGCCATCGTCGAATTCGAACGGGGCTTCATCGTCCCCAACGACTGGCGCGAACGCGCCGACGCCCGCCTGCGCCCCTGAATCAATGCCTGGTAATTCGGGGTCAGAGCACTTTTTCGAAAAAGTGCTCTGACCCCGAATTTTCAATGCTTATGTTCGCCGATCAGCGCGAGCGAATCGTGCTCGCGCTGGTTGGCCGCGTGGCGGCGGCCGATCAGCCACATGATGCCGGCCAGCGAGAGGCCGAACATGACGATGATGATGTTCAGGTCCAGGTTCAGCGTGATCATGATGGCGTACAGCGCCAGCATGGTGAGGATGGACAGGTTCTCGTTGAAGTTCTGCACGGCGATCGAGTGCCCCGCGCTCATCAGCACGTGGCCGCGATGCTGCAGCAGGGCGTTCATCGGGACGACGAAGAAGCCGGACAGGAGGCCGATGATCAGCAGCAGCGGCACGGCGACCGTCAGCGAATACACCATCGTCATCGCGGTGACGACGAGACCCATGATGACGCCCAGCGGGATCACGGTCAGCGATTTCTTCAGCGGGATCATCTTGGCCGCCGCCGCGGCGCCGACGGCGACGCCGATCGCGACGACGCCGATCAGGCTCGTGGCTTTGTCGAGGGGCATGTGCAGCGAGCGCTCGGCCCATTTCAGCACGATGAATTGCAGCGTGGCGCCGGCGCCCCAGAACAGCGTCGTCACGGCCAGCGAGATCTGGCCCAGTTTATCTTTCCACAGCGTGGCGGAGCAGTCGGCGAAATCGGCGATCAGTCGCGCCGGATTGCGCTCCTGGTGCTCGTAGCGCGCGCCGGTGTCCGGAATGCGCAGGTTGAAGCCGGCCGCCAGCGCGTACACGCCGATCAGTACGGCGAGCTGGCCCTTGGTCGGCGTGTTGATGCCGGTGTCGATATACGGCACGTCGAATGTCATCAGCCAGTCGCCGCCATGCTGGCTGACGAGGGCGCCGCCCATGACGGTGCCGAGGATGATCGACATGACGGTCAGGCCTTCGATCCAGCCGTTGGCCGCCACGAGTTTTTCCGGCGGCAGGAGTTCGGTCAGGATGCCGTACTTGGCCGGCGAATAGACGGCCGCGCCGAAGCCGACGACGGCGCAGGCGACGAGGGGATGCACGCCGAAAAAGATCAGGCAGCAGCCGAAAACTTTGATTAAATTAGCGATGAACATCACACGTCCCTTCGGCATCGAATCGGCGAAGGCACCGACGAAGGCGGCCAGCAGGACGTAGAACAGGACGAACGACAGCTTCAGCAGGGGAGTGAGCGAAGCCGGGGCTTTCATCGCCGTTAGCAGACCGATCGCGACAAATATCAGCGCGTTGTCTGCCAGCGACGAGAAGAACTGCGCCGCCATGATGGTATAAAAACCACGATTCATTCGAAAAGTTCAAAAAACAGGATGGGTTGCTTTATACCATGAAAGATCGGTAAGCCCAAGGAATCGACAAACCGTCAGTTCACTGCGGCAGGTAAAATAAACCTTTCGTTTCGGGCCGCCGCCCCCATCTGTAAGCCATGCCACGCCCCCTGCACGCCACCATCCACCTCGATTCCATGCAGCATAATCTGGCCCGTGCGCGTGCCTGTGCGCCGCAGGCGAAAATCTGGGCGGTGGTGAAGGCGAACGCCTATGGCCATGGCCTGGAACGGGGCCTGCGCGGCTTCGTGCAGGCCGACGGCCTGGCGCTGATCGAGACGGAAAACGCCCTGCGCCTGCGCGAGCTGGGCTGGGTGAAACCGATCCTCTTATTAGAGGGAATCTTCGATCCTTCCGACATCCCGCTGCTGGCCGAGCACAATATCGCTAGCACGGTGCATTGCCTGGAACAGGTCAAGCTGCTCGAGTACACCCAGCTGTACCATCCGATCGACGTGCACCTCAAGATGAATACGGGCATGAACCGCCTCGGCTTCCGGCCGGAAGAGTTCGCGGCGGCTTACCGACGCCTGCGCGCCATCCCGGGCATCCGCAACATCACCCTGATGACGCATTTCGCGAACGCGGACGAGCTGGAGCATCCGCGCCTGTCGATCGCCGAGCAGGTCCGGCGCTTCCGCCTCGGCGCGGACGGCCTGCCGGGCGAGCGCAGCCTGTCGAATTCCGGCGGCGTGCTGCACACGGCGGACCTCGTCCAGGAATTGGCGAGCGACTGGGTACGCCCCGGCATCATGCTGTACGGCGGCGCGCCGGGCGGACGCTCGGCGCGGGACTACGGCCTGCTGCCGACGATGACCCTGAAATCGGAAATCATCGGCATGCAGCACCTGCAACCCGGCGACAGCGTCGGCTATGGCAGCCGCTTCCAGGCGGAGACTTTCATGCCGGTGGGTATCGTCGCCTGCGGCTATGCGGACGGCTACCCGCGCCACGCGGAGCACGGCACGCCCGTGCTCGTGGACGGTGTCCGCACGACGCTCGTCGGCCGGGTATCGATGGACATGATGGCCGTCGATATGTCGCCGATCCCGAACGCGCGCGTGGGCAGCAAGGTCACGCTGTGGGGCGATGGCTTGGCCGTAGACGAGGTGGCCCATGCCGCCGGCACGATCGGCTATGAATTGATGTGCGCCCTGGCGCCGCGCGTGCGCGTGGCCGAGGCGCCGCTCGGGTGCGATCCCGTTTTATGAATAAAAGGAACCATGGCTAAACCCCGTACCAGTTTCGTCTGCAGCGATTGCGGCGCCGTCGCCAGCCGCTGGACCGGCCAGTGCACCGATTGCAAGGCCTGGAACACGATGACCGAACAGGTCGAGACCGCCGGCCTGAACCGCATGTCGCAGACGCAGATGCACAAGAGCCTGGCGCAGACGGCGCCCGTGCTGTCGCTGAAGGACATCGAGGCGATCGACGTGCCGCGTTTCGGCACCGGCATCGATGAATTCGACCGCGTGCTGGGCGGCGGCCTCGTCGCGGGCGGGGTCGTGCTGATCGGCGGCGATCCCGRCATCGGCAAATCGACGTTGCTGCTGCAGGCGCTGGCCAACCTGGCCACGACGCGCAGCACGCTGTACGTCTCGGGCGAGGAATCCGGTGCCCAGATCGCGCTGCGCGCGCGCCGGCTGCAGGTCGAAGCGAAGGACCTCAAGCTGCAGGCCGAGATCCAGCTCGAGAAAATCCTGGGCACGATCGCCGACCGCAAGCCGGACGTGGYCGTGATCGACTCGATCCAGACCTTGTATTCGGACGCCCTGACGTCGGCGCCCGGTTCCGTCTCGCAGGTGCGCGAGTGCGCGGCCCAGCTGACGCGCGTGGCCAAGCAGACGGGCGTCACCATCATCCTCGTCGGCCACGTGACGAAGGAGGGCGCGCTCGCCGGTCCGCGCGTGCTGGAGCACATCGTCGATACCGTGCTGTACTTCGAGGGCGATACGCAGTCCAGCTTCCGCCTCGTGCGCGCCATCAAGAACCGTTTCGGCGCCGTCAACGAGCTGGGCGTGTTCGCGATGACGGAAAAAGGCCTGAAGGGCGTGTCGAACCCATCCGCCTTGTTTCTTTCGCAACACGACAACCAGGTGCCGGGTTCCTGCGTGATGGTGACGCAGGAGGGCACGCGGCCTCTGCTGGTCGAAGTGCAGGCCCTCGTCGACGCCAGCCATTTGCCGAATGCGCGCCGGCTCTCGGTCGGCCTGGAGCAGAACCGCCTCGCAATGCTGCTCGCGGTGCTGCACCGCCATGCCGGCATCGCCGCCTTCGACCAGGACGTGTTCATCAACGCGGTCGGCGGCGTCAAGATCACGGAACCGGCGGCTGACCTGGCCGTGCTGCTTGCCATTAATTCATCGATGCGCAACAAGGCACTGCCGCGTGGCCTCGTCGTGTTCGGCGAAGTGGGCCTCGCCGGCGAGATCCGGCCGGCGCCGCGGGGCCAGGAGCGCTTGCGCGAGGCGGCCAAGCTCGGTTTTTCCGTGGCTGTGATCCCGAAGGCCAATGCGCCGAAGCAAAAGATTGAGGGCATGACCATCGTGGCCGTCGAGCGGATCGACGAAGCCTTCAGCAAGCTGCGCGAACTGGACTGATACTGGACTGATAACGTTGGGATTTAAACTTCGCCAACACATGGGTTGCCGTTTGCACCTATAATCCCACCTCGTTTGTTATCAGCTTCACAGGTAAACGTGGTTACAGATCAGAGGAAATCCGCACGCAGGATCCTGAAGGTGAGGGCCGTCCTGGCGATGGAAGGCCAGGTCCCTGTCCAGGTCCGCACGTCCGATATCGGCGCCAATGGCGTCAGTCTCACGGTCCCCAATCCGTTGCAGACGGGGCAGGTGGGCCAGGTGGCGTTCGACCTGCTGGTCGACGGCAAGCCGTTCCCGCTGCAGGCCCGGGCCAGGGTCATGTATTGTATTTTCAGCAATGGGGAGTTCAAGGCCGGGTTTCAGTTCATGAACCTGGACCTGAATGCGTTGAGCCAGCTGTCACGATTCCTGCGCTAAGTAACGCCAGCATGTCGCGAACGTCACGCGTGGGCACAGGGTGCCCACCCTACCGCAGGATGTCAAGAAAAGCGGCGAGCGCCTGGGGCCCCGCCGCTTTTTCTTTGCTGAGGCCTCATCGGTCTCCAATGCTATTCGTGATAGCGGTCGTGTAATTTCTCTGAGCAGCCTCTGCCTTCAATAATAGCCTCATACAGCACGAGGCCGGCGATACCTGTCAGAATTCCTGTAATTACCAAGACTAACATACGCGTTTACACCCTTGGGGCGTCCCTCCGATTCCTTTGTTCCGCTTGTTCGTTATTGAACGTGTTTGTAGGACAAATCCTCCGTATCAGTGAACACTTCCACAGTAGCAGAAAGCCCTCTATTTACAAGGGGTTGCCAAGGGGATTTGTCTCGGCCGTACATTCACCCGTCGCGCATGAATATGACAGGCCTCCAGGCGCTGTCACATTATGCATTATGCATG
Organism: Massilia sp. P2_C2; assembly: GCF_056404615.1. NCBI lineage: Bacteria > Pseudomonadati > Pseudomonadota > Betaproteobacteria > Burkholderiales > Oxalobacteraceae > Massilia > Massilia sp. P2_C2. The sequence goes on from NZ_JBFUDR010000029.1 coordinate 6,138, forward strand.
TCATATAGCTGAATTGACCATGTCATAAAGCCGTCATATTTGCTCACTACACTGCGCAGCATCAACCGTGTCACCCCCCCCTAAAACCAAAGGACCTTGATATGCGCATGAAGCAACTGCTGGCAACCATCATCATCGGCACCACCGCCGCGTTCGCGAGCACCGCGACGCTGGCCGCCGATATCACCGGTGCTGGTTCGACCTTCGCCTACCCGATCTATTCCAAGTGGGCGGAGATGTACAAGAAGACCAGCGGCAACGGCTTGAACTACCAATCGATCGGCTCGGGCGCAGGCATCAAGCAGATCAAGGCCAAGACCGTCGACTTCGGCGCATCGGACATGCCGCTGCCCGTCGAGGAGCTGAACGAAGCCGGCCTGATGCAGTTCCCGACGATCATGGGTGGCGTCGTCACCATCGTCAACCTGGACGGCGTCGCCCCGGGCCAGCTGAAGCTGACCGGCCCGGTCGTCGCCGACATCTACCTGGGCAAGATCACCAAGTGGAACGACCAGGCGATCGCCGCCCTGAACCCGGGCGTCAAGCTGCCGGCCGAAGACATCACTGTCGTGCACCGCGCCGACGGTTCGGGCACCTCGTTCCTGTTCACCAACTTCCTGTCGCAGACCAACCCGGACTTCAAGGCCAAAATCGGTGCCGGCACCGCCGTGAAATGGGTCGTCGGCGTGGGTGGCAAGGGCAATGACGGCGTCGCCGCCAACGTCCAGCGCATCAAGGGCTCCATCGGCTACGTCGAATGGGCGTACGCCAAGAAGAACAAGCTGGCCCACACCCAGCTGAAGAACCGCGACGGCAACTTCCTGCAGCCGGACGACGACAACTTCAAGGCCGCCGCCGCCAACGCCGACTGGATCAAGGCACCGGGCTTCGGCGTGGTCCTGACCGACCAGCCGGGCAAGAACGCCTGGCCGATCACCGGCGTGACGTACGCGATCGTGCACAAGCAGCAGGCCGACGCCGCCAAGGGCAAGGAAGTGCTGAACTTCTTCAACTACGCCTTCAAGAACGGTGCCGGCGCTGCCGCCGAACTGGACTACGTGCCGATGCCGGAAGCCGTTGCCAAGCTGGTCGAAGCGGCCTGGAAAAACAACCTGAAAGACGGTTCGGGCAAGGCGATCTGGTAGTGAGCATTCACCCGAAACGTGGGTAGCGTCGCTCCCACCCTCCCGGCGAGAGGTCGGGAAGGTGGGAGTGACGCATTTTTGCTTCTGGGTAACAAATTGGATAACGACATGAACGCACATTCCGCGCTCGCCGCCGACGAGGCCGGCCAGGCCGCGTTGCGGGAAGAAGCCCGCAACGTCGCCCTGCGCAATACCATGCGCGTGCAGCGCATCCAGGACTTCATCTTCCACAAGGTGACCTTGCTGTTCGCCGCGAGCGTACTGCTGGTCCTGGTCGGCATCATCATTTCCCTGGCGATCGGCGCGGCGCCGGCGTTCCGCGAATTCGGCGCATCCTTCCTCGTGACCAACGAATGGGATCCCGTCAACGACAAATTCGGCGCGCTGATCGCCATCACGGGCACGCTGGTGACGTCCATCATCGCGCTGCTCGTCGCATTCCCCGTCAGCTTCGGCATCGCGCTGTTTCTCACCGAGATCTGCCCGACCTGGCTGCGCCGCCCGATGGGCATGGCCGTCGAACTGCTGGCCGGCGTGCCGTCGATCATCTACGGCATGTGGGGCCTGTTCGTGTTCGCCCCGCTGTTCGGCGACTACGTCCAGCCGCTGCTGAAAAAGACGCTCGGCGTGCTGCCGTTCATCGGCCCGTTCTTCCAGGGGCCGGCGATGGGCCTGGGCCTCCTGACCGCCGGGATCATTCTCGCCGTCATGATCATCCCGTTCATCGCCTCCGTCATGCGCGACGTGTTCGAGATCGTCCCGGCCGTGCTGAAGGAATCCGCATACGGTCTCGGCTGCACGAAGTGGGAAGTGGTGCGCAAGATCGTGTTGCCGTACACCCGCGCCGGCGTCGTCGGCGGCGTGATGCTGGGTCTCGGCCGCGCACTCGGCGAGACGATGGCCGTCACGTTTGTGATCGGCAATGCCAACGACCTCAAGCTGTCGCTGTTCTCGGCGGGTAACTCGATTTCCTCCACCCTGGCCAACGAATTCGCCGAAGCCAGCTCGCAGTTGCACGTGTCCTCGCTGTTCGCACTGGGCCTGATCCTGTTCGCGATCACGTTCATCGTGCTGTCGGCCGCCAAATTGATGCTCGTGGGTATGTCCCGTAAAGAAGGGGTGAAGTAATGGATGCCGTCGTCAATGCCGTCTACCGCCGGCGCCTGCTGGGCCACCGCATCGGTATCGCGCTGTCCGTGTTCGCGATGGCCATCGGTCTAGGCTTCCTGCTGTGGATTCTTGCGACTTTGCTGATCAATGGTTTCGGCGCACTGTCGCACACACTGTTTACAATGGATACGCCGGCTCCCGGCAGCCCGGGCGGCGTGCGCAATGCCATCGTCGGCAGCCTCATGATGGTGGGCCTGTCGACCGCGATCTCGACCCCGGTCGGCATCCTGGCCGGCATCTACCTGGCCGAGTACGGACAGAACAACAAGTTTGCCGCCGTCACGCGCTTCGTCACGGACATCATGCTGTCGGCGCCGTCGATCGTCATCGGCCTGTTCGTGTACGCGCTGTTCGTTGCGCGCTTCGGGCATTTCTCGGGCTATGCCGGCACGATCGCGCTGTCGCTGATCTCGATTCCCGTCGTCGTGCGCACGACCGACAACATGCTGCACCTCGTGCCGAACAGCCTGCTGGAAGCCGCGTTTGCGCTGGGCGCGCCGCGCTGGAAGGTGTCGATGACGGTGCGCCTGCGCGCCGTGAAGGCGGGTGTCGTCACCGGCGTGCTGCTGGCCGTGGCCCGCATCGCCGGCGAAACGGCGCCGCTGCTGTTCACCGCGCTGAACAACCAGTTCTTCAGCCTCGACATGCAGCAGCCGATGGCCAACCTGCCGGTGGCGATCTACCTCTTCGCGATGAGCTCGTACGAAGACTGGCGCAGCCTGGCCTGGGGCGCAGCCCTGCTGGTGACCTTCAGCGTCCTGCTCCTGAACATCCTGTCGCGGACCCTGTTCCGCCAAAAGACTCCGCAATAATTGACGAAGACCCCAGATCCCATGATGACCCAGACCCTGTCCAATCCGGCCCAGACGAAGAGCGCGGCCAAGCCCAAGACCAAGACCATCGAGATCTCCGGTCTGGACTTTTATTACGGCAAGACGAAGAGCCTGAAGAACGTCAGCCYGGACGTCCACGACAAGCAGGTCACCGCGTTCATCGGCCCGTCGGGCTGCGGCAAGTCCACGCTGCTGCGCACGCTGAACCGCATGTACGACCTGTATCCGGGCCAGCGCGCGGAAGGGGCTATCCTGTACCGTGGGCGGAATATCCTGGAACCGGGTGTCGACGTGAACATGTTGCGCGCCAAGATCGGCATGGTGTTCCAGAAGCCGACGCCGTTCCCGATGTCGATCTACGACAACATCGCCTTCGGCGTGCGCCTGTACGAGAACCTGTCCAAGGGCGAGATGGACGAGCGCGTGGAATGGGCGCTGAAGAAGGCCGCCCTGTGGACGGAAGTGAAGGACAAGTTGAACAAGAGCGGCCTGTCGCTGTCCGGCGGCCAGCAGCAGCGCCTGTGCATTGCGCGCGGCGTCGCGGTGAAGCCGGACGTGCTGTTGCTCGACGAGCCGACGTCGGCGCTGGACCCGATCTCGACGGCCAAGATCGAAGAACTGATCAGCGAGCTGAAGGGCGACTACACGATCGCCATCGTCACGCACAACATGCAGCAGGCCGCGCGCTGCTCCGACTACACGGCCTATATGTACCTGGGCGAACTGGTGGAATTCGGCGAGACCGACCAGCTGTTCCTGAATCCCGTACGCAAAGAAACCCAGGACTACATCACCGGCCGCTTTGGATAGGGGGCTTTGCAACCTACTGCGCGTTGCAGGAGCGGCCTGCGATGCTCCGCTACGGCGGACCGGCCGTACCGGATGTACGGCTGCGCTTCTCGGCCACTCCTGCGGCCGCTCGCTACGGTTGCAAAGCCCCCCGATGCGCTAACACTGCACGTTATTAGAGTAAGATAACGATAGACGATAGGAAATGAAAACATGGTAGGCGAGCACTCTTCCAAGCAGTACGACCAGGAGCTGGAGGCGATCCGGTCGAAAGTGCTGCTGATGGGCGGCATGGTGGAAACGCAGTTCGACGAGGCGCTGAACTGTTTCCGCGTCGGCAATACCGAGCAGGCCGACAAGGTCATGGCGGACGACCACGCCGTCAACCAGCTCGAAGTCCAGCTGGACGATGCGTGCAGCCACCTGATCGTGCGCCGCCAGCCGGCCGCCAACGACCTGCGCACGGTGATGGCGACGATCAAGGTGATCACGGACCTGGAGCGCATCGGCGACGAGGCCACCAAGATCGCGCGCACGGCGAAGAGCCTGCACGAGCGCGGCATGGTCAGCTTCAACCACTACGAGACGGTGCGCACGATCTCGCGCGCCACGGCCGACATGCTGCACGACGCGCTGGACGCGTTCGCGCGCCTGGACGGCAAGGCCGCCGTGCAGATCATCGCCCAGGACGACGTGATCGACCACGAGTTCCGCACGATCATGCGCAGTACCATCACGTTCATGATGGAAGACCCGCGCACGATCTCGTCGGCGCTGGACGTGCTGTGGGTCGCGAAGGCGATCGAGCGCATCGGCGACCATGCCAAGAACATCGCCGAGTACGTGATCTACGTCGTCGAGGGGCGCGACATCCGGCATTCGAAACCGAATGGCGCCGCCGTCGCGGCGCATGGCGAAGGGTGATCGATGGCGGCCAACACGAGCGTCCTGATCGTCGAGGATGAGCCGGCGATCGTCGAACTGGTGAGTTACTCGCTGCGTGAGACGGGTTGGGATATCCGCACGGCCGCCAACGTGGCGTCCGCATGGGATTCGATCGTGCACGGCAGGCCCGACCTGCTGCTGCTCGACTGGATGCTGCCGGACCAGAGCGGCCTGCGCCTGCTGTCCCGGCTGCGCGGCGACCGCGACTTCCAGGACATCCCCGTCATCATGCTGACGGCGAAGAGCATGGAAGAGGACAAGATCGCGGGCCTGAACACGGGCGCCGACGACTACGTGACGAAACCGTTCTCGCCGCGCGAACTGCTGGCCCGCTCGAAAGCCCTGTTGCGCCGCAAGAGCCCGCACCTGGCGGAGGCGCCGCTGACGGCGGGGCCGGTCACGCTAGATCCGGCCAGCTGTACCGTCACCCTGGACGGCCGCCAGCTGGACATGGGCAACGCGGAATACCGCCTGCTGAAGTTCCTGATGGCGCACCGCGAGCGCGTGTTCTCGCGCAGCCAGCTGCTCGACAAGGTGTGGGGCGACGCCGCCGCCGTCGAGGAACGCACGGTCGACGTCCACGTCCTCCGGCTGCGCAAGGCGTTGAAGGAAGCGGAAAAGCTGATCAAGACCGTGCGCAGCGTCGGCTACATGCTGTCCGAAAAAGAAAAATAGAAAGGTCGTCCGCTTGAATCCTCGTGTCGTGTTCTGGGTCCCGGCGCTGCTGCGCCTGGGCCTGATGCTCGCCGTCGCCGGCATCGGCTGGTGGCTGCTGGGACCCGTCTCCGGGCTGGCGCTCGCGCTGCTCATCACCCTCGGCCTGCTCGTCAGCCAGCTCCAGTACCTGCAGAAGCTGGGCGAGTGGCTGGACGATCCRCAAAGCACCAGGCTGCCGGACGGGTGGGGCGCCTGGACCGACGTCTTCGCCCGTTTATACCGGCTACGGCGCGACGACGAGCGCAATCGCGACGAACTGACGGAATGGCTCGCGCGCTTCCGCCAGGCCATGCACATGCTGCCGGAAGGCGTGGCGATCATGGACGACGTCCTGTTCCTCGAATGGTGCAACCCGGCCGCCGAACGCCACCTGGGCCTCACGCTGGAACAGGACAAGGGCCGGCGCGTGACCAACCTGATCCGCCACCCGGAATTCATCGACTACCTGATCCTCGGCCGCTATGAACAGCCGCTCACGCTGTCGCTCCGCAGCCGCAAGCTGATCGTGCAGATCATCCCGTTCGAAAACCGGCGCCAGATCCTCGTCACCCACGACGCCACCGAGACGGAGCGCATCGAGGCCATGCGCCGCGACTTCATCGCCAACGCCTCGCACGAGTTGCGCACGCCGCTGACGGTGATCGTCGGCTTCCTCGAGATCGCCATGGCCGACCCGGGCCTGGACGAAAAGACCCGCACGGCACACCTGATGCTGATGACGGAGCAGGCGCAGCGCATGCAGCGCCTGATCGAAGACATGCTCACGTTGTCGCGCCTGGAATCCGACGAATATCCGCTGAAGCGCGACCGGGTCGACGTCAGGGCTCTCGTCGAGCAGGTGGCGAACGACGCCCGCGCGCTGTCGAACGGCCGCCACCAGATCGATTTCACCGTCGACGGGCCTGACGTGATGGGCAATACCGAGGAATTGCGCAGCGCGTTCGGCAACCTGGCCAGCAATGCCGTGCGCTACACGCCGCAGGGCGGCAAGATCGAGTTGCACTGGCTGCGCGGACCGAACGACCTGCGCTTCGAAGTGGTCGATAACGGCATCGGCATCGACGAGCAGCATATCTCCCGGCTGACGGAGCGCTTCTACCGCGTCGACAAGAGTCGCTCGCGCGAGACGCAGGGCACGGGCCTGGGCCTGGCCATCGTCAAGCACGTGCTGCTGCGCCACGGCGGCAAGCTGGCGATCCGCTCGTCGCCGGGCAAGGGCAGCGTGTTTACGGCGTCGCTGCCGAACACGTCGCTGCCGGGTTGAGACAACTGGTAGGGTGGGCGCCCCGTGCCCACGCGCAGCGCATGCGGTTCGCAAACGTTCGCGTGGGCACAAGGGTGCCCACCCTACTACAGGTTCTTAAGCGCCGCTGAAGCCGGCCCGGAAAAGGACGGGATCAGGGTACAATCCCGTCTTTGCCTCGCATTCTGTCACCGGATGACCCTCTCCCGACGTTCCCTTCTTGCCGGCCTCGGCGCCGCCGCGGTGCTGGCCGGTTGCGGCTCCGCGCCCACCCAGCCGGCCGCACCGGTTGCCGCCGCGCCGGCGCCCCTGCCGCTGCGTCATGTAAAGATCGCGCTCGCCCTGGGCGGCGGCGCCGCGCGCGGCTTCGCCCACATCGGCGTGATCAAGGCGCTGGAMGCCCAGGGCATCGTGCCCGACATCGTCGTCGGCACCAGTGCGGGCTCCGTCGTCGGCGCGCTGTATGCGTCCGGCTACAACGGTTTCGCCCTGCAGAAAATTGCGCTGGACATGGACGAAACGACCATTTCCGACTGGGCCATCCCGTTCTTCAGCAAGGCCCCGGGCGTGCTGAAAGGGGAGGCGCTGCAGGCCTATGTCAACAAGGCCGTGCACAGCCAGCCCATCGAAAAGCTCAAGATCCCGTTCGGCGCCGTCGCCACCGATCTCAAGACGGGCCAGCCGATCCTGTTCCGGCGCGGTAACACGGGCATGGCCGTACGCGCATCGTCGTCCGTGCCTGGTGTGTTCCAGCCCGTCGTGATCAATGGCCGGACGTACGTCGACGGCGGCCTCGTTGCGCCGGTTCCGGTGCGCTTCGCCAGGGAGATGGGCGCCGAGTTCATCATCGCCGTCAATATCTCCAGCGCGACCGAGGCCCAGGCCACCGCGAGTTCCGTGGATGTGCTGATGCAGACGTTCACCATCATGGGCCAGCGCCTGAACCAGCACGAGCTGAAGGACGCCGACGTCGTCATCACTCCCGCGCTGGGCGCGATGGGCAGCGCCGACTTCAACGGCCGCAACCTGGCCGTGCTGGCGGGCGAACAGGCCGCCGCCGGCGTGATGGCCGACCTGAAGGCCAGGCTGAAGGCAAAACAGAGCACGCCGGTCCCGCTGGCGGCCGCGCGCTGATCGTATTAATTTTTTTGTAACGCACTACGAAAGAAAGACACAAGATGCAAACCAAGCCCGTCCTTACCCTCGAAGACATCAAGAAGATCGCCGCCGGCGCCGAAGCGGAAGCCGTCGCCAACGGCTGGAAGGTCGTCATCGCGATCTGCGACGACGGCGGCCACCCGCTGTGGCTGCAGCGCCTGGACGGCGCTGCGCCGGTGTCCGCCCACATCGCCCCGGCCAAGGCGAAAACGGCCGCGCTGGGCCGCCGTGAGTCGAAGATCTACGAGGACATGATCAACAACGGCCGCGTGTCGTTCGCCCGCGCGCCGGAACTGGACGGCATGCTGGAAGGCGGCGTGCCCATCGTCGTCGAAGGCCATGTCGTCGGTGCCGTCGGCGTGTCCGGCGTGAAGTCGGCGGAAGATGCGCAGATCGCCAAGGCCGGTATCGCGGCGCTGGGCCTGTAATTTTTCGCTCCGCCAGATCGGCGGGCCCGGTACCACGCCGGTCGTGTCGCCCGCCATTTATTGTAGGGTGGACGGCTCGGCCGTCCACGCGTCCAGCCTGCGGATGCAGAGTCGCGACGAATCAAGCTTGGGTTGAACGCGTGGACGGCGAAGCCGTCCACCCTACCTTTCTGCGCGCTATTTAGACTAAAAGCGACGGTAAGGCGATTGCCGGCCGATATAAATCGCGCTATAATTCAGAGGTTTAGCCATCACTTATCTGCCGTAGCGACTACCCACCCATTCCTCTTTCTGGCGACCTGAAGCACTGGGCGAGATGCATGCCCACACCCTGTTCGGGCCGGTCTGACGTGGCGCAGCCTACGGCGACTTTATCGGGAGTTGCCCTTGCCGCCATTTTTTTCTGGCCCAGCCGTTCCAGCCATTCTTGCCCTGGCAGACGGAACCATTTTCAAAGGATATTCGATCGGCGCCACCGGTCACACGATCGGTGAGGTGGTGTTCAACACCGCCATGACCGGTTACCAGGAAATCCTGACCGACCCCAGCTACTCGCGTCAGATCGTCACGCTGACGTACCCGCACATCGGCAACTACGGCGTAAACGTCGAAGACGTCGAAGCGTCGAAAGTGCATGCCGCCGGCCTGATCATCCGCGACCTGCCGCTGCTGGCCTCGAATTTCCGCTCGCACCAGTCGCTGTCGGATTACCTGAAGGCCGAGAACGTGGTTGCCATCGCCGGCATCGACACCCGCAAGCTGACCCGCATCCTGCGCGAGAAGGGGGCCCAGAACGGCGCGATCCTGACCGGCACCCAGGGCAACGAACCGTCGGAAGCGCAGGCGCTGGAACTGGCGCGCTCGTTCCCGGGCCTGAACGGCATGGACCTGGCGAAGGTCGTCTCGGTCAAGGAGTCGTACTCGTTCGACCAGACCGAATGGAAACTGGGCCAGGGTTACGGCAAGCAGGAGAACCCGCAGTTCCACGTGGTCGCCTTCGACTACGGCGTCAAGCGCAACATCCTGCGCATGCTGGCCGAGCGCGGCTGCAAGATCACCGTGCTGCCGGCACAGGCCACCGCGGAAGAAGCCCTCGCGCTGAACCCGGACGGCATCTTCCTGGCCAACGGCCCGGGCGACCCGGCCGCATGCGACTACGCGATCGCCGCGACGAAGAAAGTGATCGATTCGGGCATCCCGACGTTCGGCATCTGCCTCGGCCACCAGATCATGGCGCTGGCCTCGGGCGCAAAGACCGTCAAGATGAAGTTCGGCCACCACGGCGCCAACCATCCGGTGCAGGACCTGGATTCGAAGCAGGTGATGATCACCTCGCAGAACCACGGTTTCGCGGTCGACGCGGACACGCTGCCGGCCAACTGCCGCGTGACGCACGTCTCGCTGTTCGACGGCTCGCTGCAAGGCTTCGAGCGCACCGACAAGCCGGCGTTCTGCTTCCAGGGCCACCCGGAAGCGTCGCCCGGCCCGACCGACGTCGCCTACCTGTTCGACCGTTTCATCAGCAAGATGCAAGCCCACGCAAGCGAGAAGAAATAAATGCCAAAACGTACTGATATTAAAAGCATCCTGATCATCGGCGCGGGCCCGATCGTCATCGGCCAGGCGGTCGAATTCGACTACTCCGGCGCACAGGCCTGCAAGGCGCTGCGTGAAGAAGGCTACAAGGTCATCCTGGTCAACTCGAACCCGGCGACCATCATGACGGACCCGGAAACGGCCGACGTCACGTACATCGAACCGATCACGTGGAAGGCCGTCGAGCGCATCATCGACAAGGAGCGTCCGGACGCGATCCTGCCGACGATGGGTGGCCAGACCGCGCTGAACTGCGCACTGGACCTGCACCGCCACGGCATCCTGGACAAGTACAAGGTCGAACTGATCGGCGCGACGCCGGAAGCCATCGACAAGGCCGAGGACCGCTTCAAGTTCAAGGAAGCGATGACGAAGATCGGCCTGGGTTCGGCCCGTTCCGGCATCGCCCACTCGATGGAAGAAGCCCGTACCGTGCAGCGCGAACTGGGCTTCCCCACGATCATCCGTCCGTCGTTCACGATGGGTGGCTCGGGCGGCGGCATCGCCTACAACGAAGAAGAATTCGAAGCGATCTGCAAGCGCGGCCTGGAAGCTTCGCCGACGTCGGAGCTGCTGATCGAAGAATCGTTGCTCGGCTGGAAAGAGTACGAGATGGAAGTCGTCCGCGACAAGAAGGACAACTGCATCATCGTCTGCTCGATCGAGAACCTGGACCCGATGGGCGTGCACACGGGCGACTCGATCACCGTCGCGCCGGCGCAGACGCTGACGGACAAGGAATACCAGATCATGCGCAACGCGTCGATCAACGTGCTGCGCGAGATCGGCGTCGACACGGGCGGCTCGAACGTGCAGTTCTCGATCAACCCGAAGGACGGCCGCATGATCGTCATCGAGATGAACCCGCGCGTGTCGCGTTCGTCAGCGCTGGCATCGAAGGCGACCGGTTTCCCGATCGCGAAAGTGGCGGCGAAGCTGGCCGTCGGCTTCACGCTGGACGAGCTGCGCAACGAGATCACYGGCGGCGCGACCCCGGCTTCGTTCGAGCCGTCGATCGACTACGTCGTCACCAAGATCCCGCGCTTCACGTTCGAGAAATTCCCGACCGCCGACAAGCACCTGACGACGCAGATGAAATCCGTCGGCGAGGTGATGGCGATGGGCCGCACGTTCCAGGAATCGTTCCAGAAGGCGCTGCGCGGCCTGGAAGTCGGCGTCGACGGCCTGAACGAGAAGACCCGCGACCGCGAGAAGATCGAGGAAGAACTGGGCGAGCCGGGGCCGGAGCGTATCTGGTACGTGGGCGACGCGTTCGCGCAGGGCTTCACCCTGGAAGAAGTGCACAACCTCACCAAGATCGATCCGTGGTTCCTCATCCAGATCAAGGAAATCGTCGACATCGAGCTGTGGCTGGATCACCAGAAGCTGGAAAACCTCGACAAGCCGACGCTGTATAAACTGAAGCAGAAGGGCTTCTCGGACCGCCGCCTGGCATTCCTGATGCAGACGACCGCCGAGGCCGTGCGCGCCAAGCGTCACGAACTGAGCATCCGTCCCGTGTACAAGCGCGTGGACACCTGCGCCGCCGAATTCGCGACCAACACCGCGTACATGTACTCGACGTACGACGAGGAATGCGAGTCGAACCCGACGGACAAGAAGAAGATCATGGTGCTGGGCGGCGGTCCGAACCGCATCGGCCAGGGCATCGAGTTCGACTACTGCTGCGTGCACGCGGCCCTCGCCATGCGCGAAGACGGCTACGAGACCATCATGGTCAACTGCAACCCCGAGACCGTGTCGACCGACTACGACACGTCCGACCGCCTGTACTTCGAATCGCTCACGCTGGAAGACGTGCTGGAAATCGTCGAGCTGGAGAAGCCGGAAGGCGTGATCGTCCAGTACGGCGGCCAGACCCCGCTGAAGCTGGCGCTCGACCTGGAAGCAAACGGCGTCCCGATCATCGGCACGTCGCCGGACATGATCGACGCCGCCGAAGACCGCGAGCGTTTCCAGAAGCTGCTGCAGGACCTGGGCCTGCGCCAGCCGCCGAATCGCACGGCCCGTACGGAAGCCGAAGCGCTGGCGCTCGCATCCGAGATCGGCTATCCGCTCGTCGTGCGTCCGTCCTACGTGCTGGGCGGCCGCGCGATGGAAATCGTCCACGAGCAGCGCGACCTCGAGCGCTACATGCGCGAAGCCGTGAAGGTGTCGAACGATTCGCCGGTGCTGCTGGACCGCTTCCTGAACGACGCGATCGAAGTCGACGTCGACTGCATCTCGGACGGCGAGACGACGTTCATCGGCGGCGTGATGGAACACATCGAGCAGGCCGGCGTGCACTCGGGCGACTCCGCGTGCTCGCTGCCGCCGTACTCGCTGGCCCAGGCCACCATCGATGAACTGAAGCGCCAGACCTCGCTGATGGCGAAGGCGCTGAACGTCGTCGGCCTGATGAACGTGCAGTTCGCGATCCAGCAATCGGACGTCGACGGCCAGACGGTGGACACCGTCTATGTGCTGGAAGTGAACCCGCGCGCGTCGCGTACCGTGCCGTTCGTGTCGAAGGCGACGGGCCTGCAGCTGGCGAAGATCGCCGCGCGCTGCATGGTCGGCCAGACGCTGGCGCAGCAGGGCATCACGAAAGAAGTCGTCCCGCCGTTCTACAGCGTGAAGGAAGCCGTGTTCCCGTTCGTGAAGTTCCCYGGTGTCGACACGATCCTCGGCCCCGAGATGAAATCGACGGGCGAAGTGATGGGCGTGGGCACGACGTTCGGCGAAGCCTTCGTCAAGTCGCAGCTCGCGGCCGGCATCACGCTGCCGACGACGGGCCGCGTGTTCCTGTCCGTGAAAGGTTCCGACAAGCCGCGCACCGTGAAAGTGGCCCGCGACCTCGTCGAACTGGGCTTCTCGCTCGTCGCGACGAAGGGCACCGCCGCCGTGATCGCCGCCGCCGGCATCCCGGTCACCCCGGTCAACAAGGTGATCGAGGGCCGTCCGCACATCGTCGACATGATCAAGAACCACGAGATCGCGATGGTCGTGAACACGGTGGAAGAAAAGCGCAGCGCCATCGCCGATTCGCGTACGATCCGTACGTCGGCACTGCAGTCGCGCGTGGTCACCTATACCACGATCGCCGGCGCCGAGGCCGCGGTGCAGGGCATGCGTCACCTGGACGAGTTGCGGGTGTACGATTTACAAGGCCTGCATAAAACCTTAAACTAAGCGGCGATGCGGTAACATTCGCACCACCGCCTGGTAGTACCCAGGCAGTACCTGAGCAGTACCTAAGACCACAGAGTTCGCGCGGCTTGCGCCGTGCGGCTCTGTGGTTTTCACTTGGTACGTCCGCAAACACTGAGAACAGAATACGATGAACACTCCATTGACCAAATTCGGCGCCGAGAAGTTGAAGGCAGAGCTGCACCAGCTCAAGACCAAGGAGCGCCGCAACGTGATCGATGCGATCGCCGAGGCACGTTCGCACGGCGACCTGTCGGAAAACGCCGAATACGACGCCGCCAAGGAGCGCCAGGCCTTCGTCGAAGGCCGCATCGCCGAGCTGGAGCAGAAGCTGTCCACCGCGCAGATCATCGACCCGGCCACGCTGGACGCGGAAGGCCGCGTCGTGTTCGCCTCGACCGTCGACCTCGAAGACCTCGAGAACGGCCAGCAGGTCACCTACCAGATCGTCGGCATCGATGAAGCCGACCTCAAGGAGAACAAGGTCTCCGTCACCTCGCCGATCGCGCGCGCGCTGATCGGCAAATACGCCGGCGACGTGGTCGAAGTGCAGGCCCCGTCCGGTCCGCGCGAATACGAAATCCTGGAAGTCCGCTACGTTTAAGCAGCGCATCATAAGCTCGACATGATGCTCGCCAATGCGCGCCTGCTGCTGGCCGCCCTGTGGGCCGGCAGCGTGTGGGCCGTCAGCTACCTGGCCGCGCCGAGTGCGTTTGCCGTCCTCGACAGCACGCAGGCCGGCAACGTCGTCGGCATCATGCTGACGCGCTCGGCCTGGCTGGCCATTGCGCTGGCCGTGCTGCTGGTGCTGCTCGTCGCGCGTGCAGGCGACCTCGATGCGCGGCGCAGGCGCTGGTTGTTTGGCGTCATCGCCGGCATGCTGGCGTGCAGCCTCGTCGTCTGCCTGGGGCTGCAGCCGATGATGGCGGCGATCCGCGAGGCGGCGGGCGCGGCCGGCGTGCGGGCCTCAAAGCAGTGGGGGACGTTCGCGGCCCTGCACGGGGTGTCGCAGGTGTTGTACCTGGTCGAGAGCATCCTCGGCGCCGTGTTGGTCGTGAAAGCGCGGTGATGCACATGGTTGGTGGGTGGAGGCCGCCCACCCTACGGCGTCTCATTGAAACGTAGGGTGGGCATTTGGGGCCGGGGGCCCCAAATGAAACGTGCCCACCATGCATGTGTTGGCGCATAAAAAAAACCGGGGCATCGGCCCCGGTTCATTTTTTGCACTGACAAGGATTATTTCAACGCGGTCTTCTTGGTGCTGGCCTGGCGCGGCTTGGCCCGCTTGATGTTGCCGCCCTGGGTCACGCGCTCGTTCCCCTTCAGCAGCACCTTCTGGACGGTCGGTTTCTTCGTGCCGCTCGGGCTCGGCTTGACGATGGTGACTTCGCGCAGGCCCTTGCCGGCCCTGGTCGAACGTTCCTTGGCGGCGTCCTTCTTCGGGCGATAGAGCACGAGCAGCTTGCCGATGTGCTGGACCGGCGCGGCGTCGAGTTCCGCGCAGATCCGTTCGTAGATCGCGACGCGTTCTTCGCGGTCGTCGCCGAAAACGCGTACCTTGATGAGGCCGTGCGCATCCAGGCTGGACGAGATTTCCTTCAGGACGGCCTCGGTCAGGCCGGCCTCGCCGATCATGACGACGGGATTGAGTCCGTGGGCTTCCGCACGCAGCGCGGCACGCTCGACCGGTGTAAGTTTGATCATGGTGTTATTTTGAGATACCTATTAAAAGCAGTATTTTACGCGAATGGCCAAGAACAAATTCAATAAAAACTGGATCCACGATCACATCAACGATCCCTATGTCAAACTGGCACAGAAAGAGGGATACCGGGCCCGTGCTGCCTACAAGCTCAAAGAAATCGACGAAAGCGAAAAGCTCATCCGGCCAGGCCAGGTGATCGTCGACCTCGGCTGCACGCCTGGCAGCTGGGGGCAATATACCCGGCGCAAACTGGCCGGCGGCGAGGAGGGCGGCATCAAGGGCACGATGATCGGCCTCGACATTCTGCCGATGGAGCCGATTGCAGATATGCATTTTATCCAGGGCGATTTCCGCGAGCAGGAGGTGCTTGACGAACTGGCCGGCGTTCTCGAGGGCCGCATGGCTGATCTCGTGCTGTCCGATATGGCGCCGAATCTCTCCGGCATTCCGTCGGCGGATGCAGCCCGCATGGAAGATTTGATCGATCTCGCTATTGAGTTCTCTCAAATGCATCTCAAACCAACCGGGGCATTGTTGGTGAAATGCTTCAAGGACATGGGTTTTACGCAAATCCTGGAGAAGTTCCGTACCGAGTTCAAGGTCGTCAAACAGATCAAACCCAAGGCCAGCCGCGACAAATCGTCGGAAATCTTCCTGCTGGGGCGTGGATTGAAAAATCCCGCTGCCTGAAACTGCGAAAAACGACGAAATCGCCCTTGATTTCCTTGGGTACAGCCGCACATCAGCACAGGACAGCCACGTCCGCGTCCCAACGTGTCGTGGAATGTTCGTGATGCCTGCGCAACGGAAATAAAAACCGGCTATAGTGGAGCATAGGCACTATGGGCGGTCGTGCGTGGCACGGGCTGCTTATTGCGGTAAAATCTGCCTTTGAAAAAATGGGAAAGATGCGTTCGCATCAGAGGAGTCTTCGTGAATAATATGTTTTCCAAATCCGCCATCTGGGTGGTGGTCGCGCTGCTGTTGTTCATGCTGTTCAAGCAGTTCGACAACCATAGCGTCGCGGGCGGCAGCAAGACCATTGCTTATTCCGAGCTGCTCGATGACGTCAAGGCGAAACGCATCAAGGACGTCGTGATCGAAGGTTCGAGCATCACCGCGACCCGCACCGACGATTCGAAGGTACGCACGACCGCGACCATGCTCGACCGCGGCCTGATCGGCGACCTGCGCGACAACAACGTGCGCTTCGACGTCAAGCCGCCGGAGGAACCGTCGTTCCTGCAGCAGGTCTTCATTTCCTGGTTCCCGATGCTGCTCCTGATCGGCGTCTGGGTGTTCTTCATGCGCCAGATGCAGGGCGGCGGCAAGGGCGGGGCGTTCTCGTTCGGCAAGTCGAAGGCGCGCATGATGGACGAGACGAATAACACTGTCACGTTTGCCGACGTCGCCGGCTGCGACGAAGCGAAAGAAGAAGTGGGCGAGATCGTCGACTTCCTGAAGGACCCGACCAAGTTCCAGAAACTGGGCGGCCGCATTCCGCGCGGCGTGCTGATGGTCGGTCCCCCGGGTACCGGCAAGACGCTGCTGGCCCGCGCCATCGCCGGCGAAGCCAAGGTGCCGTTCTTCTCGATCTCCGGTTCCGACTTCGTCGAGATGTTCGTGGGCGTGGGTGCGTCCCGCGTGCGCGACATGTTCGAGAACGCGAAAAAACATTCGCCCTGCATCATCTTCATCGACGAGATCGACGCCGTCGGCCGCCATCGTGGCGCCGGCATGGGCGGCGGCAACGACGAGCGCGAGCAGACGCTGAACCAGTTGCTGGTCGAGATGGACGGCTTCGAGGCGTCGTCGGGCGTGATCGTGATCGCCGCGACCAACCGCGCCGACGTGCTGGACAAGGCGCTGTTGCGTCCGGGCCGTTTCGACCGCCAGGTGATGGTGGGCCTGCCGGACATCCGCGGCCGCGAGCAGATCCTGAATGTGCACATGCGTAAAGTGCCGATCGGCACCGACGTGAAGGCCGACATCCTGGCCCGCGGCACCCCGGGCTTCTCCGGCGCCGACCTGGCCAACCTCGTCAACGAAGCCGCGCTGTTCGCCGCGCGCCGCAGCAAGCGCCTCGTCGAGATGAGCGATTTCGAAGACGCCAAGGACAAGATCTTCATGGGCCCGGAGCGCAAATCGATGGTCATGCGCGAGGAAGAGCGCCGCAACACCGCGTACCACGAGTCGGGCCACGCCGTGATCGCCAAGCTGTTGCCGAAGGCCGATCCGGTGCACAAGGTCACGATCATGCCGCGTGGTTATGCCCTGGGCCTGACCTGGCAGCTGCCCGAGCACGACAGCCTGTCCGGCTACAAGGACAAGATGCTGGAAGAGATCTCGATCCTGTTCGGCGGCCGCATCGCCGAGGAGATCTTCGTCGGCCAGATGTCGACCGGCGCCTCGAACGACTTCGCCCGCGCCACCAAGCTGGCCCGTTCGATGGTGACCCGCTTCGGCATGTCGGAAAGCATGGGCGTCATGGTCTACGAGGACGATCCGAACGAAGGCTTCTTCGGCGGTTCCGTGAAGACGATCTCCGAAGCGACGCAGCAAAAGGTCGATGCCGAGATCCGCAACATCCTCGACACGCAGTACACGCTGGCGCGCCGCCTGCTGGAAGAAAACCGCGACAAGGTCGAAGTGATGACGAAGGCGCTGCTCGAATGGGAAACCATCGACGCCGACCAGATCAACGACATCATGGCCGGCCGCGAGCCGCGTCCGCCGAAATCGGTGGTGCTGACCAAGCGCGCGCCGCCGAGCGACAATGGCGGCGTCGCTCCGAACGCGACGGCACCCGCCTGATCATTCCTGCCTCCACGAAAAGGCACCCCGCGCGGGTGCCTTTTTATTATCCAACGAGGGTTTTTCGTCATGCGTCAATATCTGCAATGTGGCCGCTTCGGCTACGACCTCTCCAGGCGTCCCCTCGTCATGGGCATCCTCAATGTCACACCGGACTCGTTCTCCGATGGCGGCCGCTACCAGGCTCTCGAATTCGCCGTGGAGCGGGCCGAGCAGATGATCAAGGATGGCGTCGACATCATTGATATCGGCGGCGAATCCACGCGGCCAGGCTCGCCCCGCGTGCCCGTCGACGAAGAGCTGCGCCGCGTGATGCCGGCGATCTATGCCCTGCGCGAACTGGGCTACCCGCTGTCGATCGACACCTGCAAGCCCGAGGTGATGCGCGAAGCCGTCATCGCCGGCGCCGACATGATCAATGACGTCAACGGTTTCCGGGCGCCGGGTGCGATCGAGGCCGTGCGCGACAGCGACTGCGCGCTGTGCGTCATGCACATGCAGGGTACGCCCCAGGACATGCAGGCCGATCCCGCATACGGGGACGTCGTGGCCGATGTGATTGGCTTCCTGCGCGAGCGGGTCGATGCGCTGCTGGCGGCAGGCGTGGTGCATGAACGTGTCACGATTGATCCCGGATTTGGTTTTGGGAAGAGTGTCGAGCATAATTACGCTTTGCTCCGAAACATAGGTCGCATGGAAAGTGATCTGGGCCTGCCGGTGTTGGCAGGACTGTCACGCAAATCGATGATCGGGGCCGTGACGGGGCGCAGCGTCGAGCAGCGCCTGGCCGGCAGCCTGGGTGGCGCGCTCGCTGCGGTAGCGCAGGGCGCCCGGATCATACGGGTCCATGATGTGGCAGAAACGGTGGATGCGCTGAAGGTCTGGCAGGCGGCCACTACGAATAATCAATAGACGAAGAGAATTTAATTAATGGCACGCAAATATTTCGGTACCGATGGCGTACGCGGCCTGGTGGGCACGTCGCCCATCACGCCTGATTTCGTGATGCGGCTCGGCTACGCGGCCGGCAAGGTGCTGGCGAAGGGCAACGCCGGCCAGACCAGCCGTCCTACGGTCCTGATCGG
This sequence comes from Massilia sp. P2_C2, assembly GCF_056404615.1. NCBI lineage: Bacteria > Pseudomonadati > Pseudomonadota > Betaproteobacteria > Burkholderiales > Oxalobacteraceae > Massilia > Massilia sp. P2_C2. Next base: position 24,976 of record NZ_JBFUDR010000029.1, read on the forward strand.
CAAGGACACGCGCATTTCCGGCTACATGCTGGAAGCCGCCCTGGAAGCCGGTTTCTCGGCCGCCGGCGTCGACGTGATGCTGGCCGGCCCGATGCCGACGCCGGCCATCGCCTACCTGACGCGTGCGCTGCGCCTGCAGGCGGGCGTGGTGATCTCGGCATCGCACAACCCGTTCCAGGACAATGGCATCAAGTTCTTTTCCGAGCATGGCACCAAGCTGCCCGACGCGGTCGAGCTCGAGATCGAGGACGCCATCGACCAGCCGATGGGCTGTGTGTCGTCGGAAAAGCTGGGCCGCGCGCAACGCCTGCGCGATGCCCAGGGGCGTTACATCGAATTCTGCAAGAGCACGTTCCCGAACGAACTCGACCTGCGCGGCCTGAAGATCGTCGTCGACTGCGCCCACGGTGCCGCTTACAACATCGCTCCGCACGTGTTCCATGAACTGGGCGCGGAAATCGTCGAACTGGGCACCAAGCCGGACGGCTTCAACATCAACAACGGCGTCGGCGCCACGGCGCCCAAGGCGATGGCCGCCGCCGTCGTCGAGCACAAGGCCGACCTCGGCATTGCGCTGGACGGCGATGCCGACCGCCTGATCATGTGCGACGCCGATGGCCGCCTGTACAACGGCGACGAGCTGCTGTACGTGATGGTGCGGGCGCGCATGGCAACCGGTCCCGTGGCCGGTGCCGTCGGCACGCTGATGACCAATATGGCGCTCGAGGTGGCGTTCAAGGAAATGGGCATCGGCTTCGCGCGCGCCAAGGTCGGCGACCGTTATGTGCTGGAAATGATGCAGGAACGCGGCTGGCTGCTGGGCGGCGAGGGCTCCGGCCACCTGCTGGCGCTGGACAAGCACACGACCGGCGACGGCATCGTTTCGGCGCTGCAGGTGCTGACCGCGCTCAAGCGTTCCGGCAAGGGCCTGGCCGAGTGCTGCAGCGAACTGAAGCTGTATCCCCAGACCCTGATCAATGTCCGCGTGCAGCCGGGTACCGACTGGACGAAGAACGCGGCCGTCGTGGCCGAGAAGGAAGCCGCCGAACGCGAACTGGGCGATGCGGGCCGCGTCCTGATCCGTCCGTCCGGCACGGAACCCCTCGTGCGCGTCATGGTCGAGGCGAAGAGCGCAGAACTGGCCGAGACGATGGCCAAACGCATCGCGGCCCGTTTCGAGGTCTGAGCCAGGCCTGAACCGAAGGGAACGGAGCAGGGGCGTTCATTGACGCTTACCGGCTGGCGGGGTATGATCGGTCCAATCGGAGTGTAGCGCAGCCCGGTAGCGCACCTGCTTTGGGAGCAGGGGGTCCAAGGTTCGAATCCTTGTACTCCGACCACCGTTTCGCAAACGGGCTGTCGTCGACGGCCCGTTTTCATTTCCTGAAGACCTACCCCTGCCGTAGTCTTCCAGACTGCCCATAGCTCAGTTGGATAGAGCAGCAGCCTTCTAAGCTGCGGGTCGCAGGTTCGATTCCTGCTGGGCAGGCCATTACAAGCGGCTTTAAGCGATAGCGGTTACTCTCAATTTTGCTATAAATCGAAGCGTTTACTATCGCAGGGGGCGCACCTTCTTCGGCTTGCGCCTGTAGACCCGATCCGTGATCTTTGCGTCGGCATGCGTAAGCAGGCTCTGCGCGTGGTCGAGAGTCTCGGCATCGCTCGCTGCTTTTGCCCGAATGTCGTGCTCCGTGAACCGCTCGGTTACCGTTGTTTCTTTCAAGACTCGATCCATAAATCGCTGCCACATCGAATTCCAACCATCGCCCAGGAATGCAAGACGAGGCGCGTCGAGAGAAACGTAAGGTATGGAGGGAAGCTTGGCAATACTTTGACAAAGAGGTACCGGCAGCGCGCCGCGCGCTTGAGCGCGAGCTACGCGCCCTTCTCGGAGATAGCCGCGCCGCAGTCTGATCACGCGACCGCGTCCCGCCATCGACGCGTCACTTCTAATCGAACTCCTCCACCGCCCAGCCGCCGCCGTCCTTCTTCGGCTTAGCCCTAATCGCAATGAACCGAATCGGGTACAGGTCCACGGCGATCTTGATCTTCGCGCGCGCATCGTCGGCCCAGTGCCCTTTCACTTCGTGCGCCTCAAGCGCGCCATCATCATCCAAATAAGATCCAAAAATTACTACTTTTCCACGCATTTCTTCGATAATGGGATCGATCAGTAGGTACACGTCTTCAGGTAGATAAATCCGGGTCTTTTCAAATTGCTCGGAGAACCCGAAAAGCGACTTCATTGCTTTTCGGAATTTTTCGCGCTTGTCCGGCTCCCCCGAAAATTCGGCGGGGGATGCAAAATTGGCGCCATCCCAATGGGCTTGGACTAGCAGGCTGTATATTTCGGCAATTACATTGGCCCGTTTTGTATGTAGCTCGGAAAAGYGCACCTGATGCTCTGCCGCCATAATGCTTAGTTGAGACTTCAAGCGTTCGGTCTCGACGTCGGCCTGAGCTTTTAGCTGTGCCTTATGCGACTCAAGCTTTTCGTCGTACTCGTGCTTAATCGCGTTTTTTAGACGCTCAGAGATCCACGCCTTGGTGAGCCAGATTTCGAAGGCGCTGAGGGCCGCACTTACGGCCGCGGACGTCAGTAGGCTAATTAGCTGGCTTACATCGTCCGGTTTTTGTTCCCGGTTGAGCGCATCAAATGCTTCACGATGCGCTGGCTCGTGAAGTCCGAGCCGGCGATAAACCGCATCGATGGTCCAAAACTGGTCGCCGATATTGCGCCAACAAAATACAGGCCCGGTACCGAGGATTCGAAGTGCGCCGATAAGCGCGGAGTCAGCCCGATCAACTGCAGTTTCTCGACGATCCCGGCGCTCAAATATCCCAGGCGGCGCACATCGGCCTCGTACCCGGTCGCTGCGATGACATGATCGGCCGATATGGTTCGTTGCCGGCCGTCGGGGCCTGCCAGCAGCAGGCACGCACGTCCTTCCCTGGCCTCGGCATGGATCAGCTGGAAACCCAGCAGTTGGGGGACCGCCGCCAGCCGATTCTGCATGAACGAGCCGCCGCTAGGACCAAGGAATTTCTTCGCAGTGCGCAAGCGGAAACGGTCGAACAGATAACGGTACAGCCATGGCGCATCGGAGCACAGCAGTCCTTTCCAGTCCTGGCCAATGTCCGATAATGGCGTACGCAGGCGTTGCAGCAAGGTCGACGCGTGCATTTCCTGCGTAAGAAAATTGAGCACGGGCGCGCGTGCGACCAGTCGTACCTTGGCCTGCGCCTCGTGCAGCAATACCGCCAGGTCGATGGCCGACGCGCCGCCGCCGACCACGAGCACGTCGCGCCCGCAAAATTGACTGAGATCGTGATGGTCGGCGCTGTGCGTGAGCAACCCGGGCGGTAGAGACGCGAGTGGACCGGGAATATGCCGGTAACTATCGAGTCCGGTCGCCAATACTACCTTGCGGCTGATAAACGACTCGCCATCCGCTGTCGACAAACTGAGCCCGCCAGGACATGGTCTGAGTCCGACCAATTGAATGTCCCGCACCTCCGGTACGAATTTTTTCTGGAACGACAGACCATATGCCGCGAAGGTCTCGACTCTCACCGGCAAGCCCATATCCTGATAAGCAATGTCGCGCTCGATGCAAAACTGGCGCAAGGAATAGTTGCCGTGAGGAGCGACCAGGGACGAGGTGAGCCCAGCCGATTTAAGCAACATGCCCTTGGGCATCATACGAAGCCAGCTTTGCATGGTACTGCCAATAACGCAGCAATCGGCACCGCGCTGGCGCAGATGAGCGGCGATCGACAAGCCGTAGGGGCCGGCGCCGACGATCGTGATATCTCTTGTGGTAGCCATTGATAAGTAACTCCGATGGGCAAACGATCGTGCGATCTGTCGACGCTAATGTGGGTTTTCGGAGTGTTCAGGCTCCGCGCCGGCGTCCACGCGCCGCAGCCAGCTTTCGCGCCAATACAGATATTCCGCACGGGGGCAATTCGCCGCGCATACGCCTTGGCAGACCACGCCTTTCAACGCGACGGTATTAGTCAAATGTACCATCTTGCCACTCTGCTCGAGAATGATTTTCTGGACCGGAAACGCGACCTGGTAACGTCCGCCGATTGCCTCTGCCATGCTCGGCCTGAATGCCAGACCGCAATTGATACCCCCGGGATTGAGCGTTGCCTGGATTTTCCCGGCATTCTTGACATTGACCCAGTCACCTGCCTGGAGGTTGAGATTTCCCTTACATTTCCTGCCCTCGGGTCCAACCCACCTCGTTATACACAAGTTGATCATGCCTGATGTCGCCGTAGTGCTTGCATCATCTTGACCCCGACATGCACTTTCTTGAGTCCCCGCCAAATGGTCATGACGCCCGGCTCGCCGTCGCCCTTGCGCGCGAGGAAACCTCCGAGACAGGCGATTTGGCGCAGCACTTCGTTCAGTCGTGGATTCTTCGGCGGTTGCTTGTCGCGCAAAAGATAGGCCGCCCGGATTTCATCCGGGTCGAAAAACAGTTCGGCGTCCAGGTTCGGGCAAGTGCGGCCTTGCCGCATCAGATGCGCGATGCGCCAAGACACCACGAGATACAGTGCCAGCGCTCGTTCGATTCGTTCAATTGCCCCCAATTGCAGGGCTTCGACGCGGCAGGCGTTCTTCAGCACATTGAACAGAATCTCGATTTCCCAGCGCGCTCGATACCAGTCGATGAGTTCAATCACGGCATCCACCGTTGTAGCCTTGCGATTGGTCAACAGCCGCCACTCAATGGGTTTGACGCCAGGCGGCGCATCGTATTCGCGTGCGACGATGCAGGTAACGCCGAGCGTATTTCCTTTGCCGGCAGGAAGCTCGATTCGCTCTGCCCACAACTGCTGACGTACCGTGCGGGCCTTGACGCCGTGGCGTGCCGGCATCGCAAACTCGATGCTTCCCACCGCGGCGCCGGCGCTGGCACGCGTCCACAATTTGTCGCCGTCGACCAGGCAGCGGTTATGCGCGGCACGCACCAGCCAGTCGACCGGTGTTCCCAATTCATGGGCCTGGGTCATCAAGGACAACATGTCCGATTCGCGGTCCGCAACATACACCAGGCGCGTACCGGGAAGCTGCGGCGCCAGCTCCGCCAGACGCGCATATCCCTCGGTCCAGCGCAGGCTTTCCTTCGGGCCCGCGCGCTGACCGGCCGCGTTCTTCTCTTCGCGTGCCCACATCCAGGCATCCAGAATCCCAAGCGGCTCGCGCGATGTCGTCACCGCGTAGGTCGGGTGCAAATACATGCCTCTTTGCGCCTCGTAGCTCAGCGGTCCGAGGCCGCGGGCACGCTGGCCATTGAAATCGAGCTCGGTCGTATCCTGCAGACACAGCACCACCGGGCATGCCGACATTCGTACCTGCGTTTGTTGCCAGTGCGGCTCCAGGATCGCGCGCCAGTCCACACTGTCATTGTCAAAGAAGCGGTAAGCCGCCATCGTCTCGCCCCAGCCATTGCAGGCATCGGGCACACTGGCGGTCGGTTCGGCCGCAAATCGTTCCATCAAGGTCCTCGCTCGCTTGTTCAGGCGCGCATCGCCAAGGTCGATCTGCTCGAATTCCGTCGCCGTCCATCCCATCGACTTGTGTGTCACGCGCGCCACCCAAAAGACGAGAGTAAACGCGATCTCACGACAGTTTACAAGGGACCGCTAACTTACTGAATTGAAAAGAGAACTGTCGGGGCACGGACGGTAGGATCGAGTTGTGTATAACGAGGTGGGTCCAACCAGGCTTCCAGGCGCCTTCCATCCCAAAAAACGATGCAACGCTGCCCGATAAACGATTTTCAGGAAATCCTGTGCCGAAAGTTCTTTATAAGAAATCTCACGTGTGAAGAGCGAAATCAGTCATTCGAAGGCTGTCCTCCGTGCTTGGCTTGATAGGCCTTATCTGCCGCTTCGCATGCGTTAAACATTTCGGTCACTATATTCACAGACCAGCTCCGATAGCGAATATTTTCATGTTTTCATCGGAAGCGTGGAGCCGATCAGAGGATTTGGGATGGGTAATTCTGTTTCTGAAGTCCGCTAACTTCCTGAATGCTTCCCAACCACCGTCTCCTAGGTTCGGCTCGAACACAGCTCCATGGCATTTAGCGAACGTACGTATGGAGAAAAGAAATCCTGGGCACGTACTCAAAAATGATTCCTGGGGACTTCGGACGTGACCCTTGTCATTTATCGAATATTTCTCTTCTCGCAGTAGGGCTATTTCTCCGTCGGTTAGCACGTCTGTTCCGCTGAGCGATGCTAAACTCACCTGCCGCATGTTATAAGCCAGACCCTCGATAAACGCAAAGTATGTGCGAACCACAGTATGTGCGAACCACGGTGCGGCGCGTGAACTGATTGTCGTTAGCTCGACAAAGAGCCTGGGCGTGGTCGACATCCTCATGAAGGGCCTTGGAAAGCGCCCTTAGTTCGAGCACGCGCGCTTGGCGTCGGCAGAAGCACGATCGTCAGTGCACTCGAGCGCCTGAGGCTCAATGCGGCCACGCGCGGGTACGCGCCTGAGTTCGACCTGCAGCACCCGGTTGCACCTGGGCAGATGTTGAAAGGAACGTCGACACTGTACAAGGATGGCGTGCCGGTCATGCAGTGGGTGAAAACCCGGGCCGACGCGGCGAAGCTCGAGGAAATCATGCGGGCCGCAGCGGCCGCGATGTCCGAGGAGCTTCCGCGTTCGAAGCCGGTCAAGGCGCCGGCCGTCACCAATGCGCAGTTGGCCACCGTGTACACCCTGACCGATAGCCACGTCGGGGCCCTCTGTTGGCACCGCGAGAACCTGGCGCCGAACGGCGATTGGGATCTGTCGATCGCCGAGCGCACGCTCGTGGAATGCTTCGCGCACATGGTCAAGGCGAGTCCGCCGGCGCGGATCGGTGTCGTCGCCCAGCTCGGCGACTTCCTGCACAGTGACGGCCTGGAGGCCAAAACGCCAACCTCGGGCCATATCCTCGATCAGGATGGTCGCTTCCCGAAGGTCGTCCAGACCGCCATCCGGATCCTGCGCCGGGTGATCGGGTTCGCGCTGCAGCGACACGAGAAGGTCGTCGTGCTGATGGCGGAGGGGAATCACGACCTGGCCAGCTCAGTCTGGCTGCGTGCCATGTTCAAGGCGCTGTACGAAAACGAGCCCCGGGTCGAGGTGATCGATTCCGAGCTCCCGTACTACGTCTATCAGCACGGCCAGACCATGCTGGCCTGGCATCATGGTCACCTGAAAAAGAACGACCAGCTGCCGCTACTGTTCGCCGCGCAGTTCCCGAAGGCCTGGGGTGATACGACGAAGCGCTACGTGCATACGGGTCATCGTCACCACAGCGAGGAAAAGGAGCATGCCGGCATGACGGTAATCCAGCACTCGACCCTGGCGGCACGCGACGCCTACGCGGCCCGCGGCGGCTGGCTGAGCGAGCGGCAATGCACGGCGATCACCTACCACAGCGAATTTGGGCAAGTCTGCCGAAATACGGTTACACCGGAAATGCTGCAGGTGGCGTGAAATCGATACGGCGCCGCGCCATTGGTAAAACCAGCACGGGCGCCGCGAATTCGGCAGGTATAGTGTTGGCCGCAAGCGCGGATGATGTATCAAGCCAACCTATGAGTTTAAGCGGCTCCTGGACGGTGGAGGTTCGGATTTTTACCTCGGCCACTCGAATCAATGCGAGGGGCCAGGTCGCGCGTTGGCCTTTTTCGATATTACTGCGCTAATCGACTTTAACAAATCATTGAGCGGCGCGTCGAGCAGCGATGTCGCGAATGCGATTCCAACGGCGACCGCCAACAGCATGGGCAACAGCAACAGAGACGGCTCAATCGCCAACTTTTGCATAAACGAACGAACTGCCATCACCGCGAACCCATGTAACAGGTAAACGCCCAGGCTGCGCTGGCCGATGCGAATCAAAAAACTCCACGAACCGGAAAACAGCGCCAGCCCGGTAATTGATGCGACCAGCGACAGTGCAAGCATGATCGCTCGACCCACGGCGGGGGAGCCCTCGATGACTGATGCGTCGGCGTAGGCGAGACTTCCGTACAGCGTCCCGAGAGGAAGCCCGTGTAATGACCACCATGCCGTGCCCGTGATTACCAACACGAATGCCGCGCCAAGCGCGCGCCGGTGCGCCATTGCGAAAGCGACGATGTCCCTGCCGTACAAGTGCCCGATGAGGAAGAAGGGAAAGAAGTACAGGAAGCGGGACAGATCCAGCGTTGGCCCAATTTTGTCAACGTAACCGGCCGCTAGCGTGATTGCAATCGAGACGGCAATGCTATATCGAACGCGCAGTACCAACGGCAGCGTTACCTTCCATAGCAACATACAAAACAAGAACCACAAGATCCAGTAGGGTTGCCACACTGGTGCGGCCAGATGCCGGCTTTTCACGCTGATGAAACCAACGTAGAGGAATTGAAAAATAAAGAGTGGCAAAACTAGCCGGGAGAAAATTGTTCGATAATCCGAATCGTTCAGTTTCGGCTTCGAAAACATCCCAGCAATCATCACGAACAGCGGCATATGAAAAACAAAAATGCCGGCGTAGATCGCATTGTACAAACCGGGGTGAAGAGTGAACGGCGTGAGCAGATGGCCGAATACGACCAGGATGATCAGTACGCCCTTGACGCTGTCGATTCGCGTGTCCCTGGGCAGGATTGTCGTCGTCATTGCTTACTAACCTTCTAGAAAGTAAAGCTATGCTTGCGCGGCGTACCGGCATTCCTGCTGGCGAAAGAACGATTGGACCATCGCCGGTAACTTCTGAATACGGCGCAAAGCACCGAGAGCGAGTTTTTTCATGCCGTCTTTGTCCTGCAC